>JALYNC010000192.1 GCA_030773415.1 Actinomycetota bacterium | reverse complement strand
CGGCAGCTGGCCGCGGCCTGGGAGCTGACCGAACGGTCCGGGGCCGGCCTGGCCGACCTCGTGTCGACGCTGGGGGACAGCCTGCGCGCAGCGGAACGGCTGCGGCGGGAGAGTGCCGCCGCCATGGCCGGACCCACCACCACAGCGTGGCTGCTGGCAGCACTTCCCGCCCTGGGCGTCGCCATGGGGATCGCGATGGGCGCCGACCCTGTGATGGCGCTGGCCCACCCGCTGGGAGCAGCCGCTGTGGCCATCGGCGTCGTGCTGGACGCCCTCGGCCTCCTCTGGGTGCGACGGCTGCTCGCGACCTCCAGGAACGCCGGGTGACCGCGCTGCTGTTGCCGCACGGCGGCATGGCCGCGATTCTCGCGGCTGCCGCGGCGGCGTGCGCCGCCGTGCTGCTGACGGGTGCCGACCGCAGGGCCGGCCGCTCTCGGCTCCGGCGGCTCAGCTCTGGCCGCCGCGATTCGCCGGACTTCTCGGGAGCCGCTGCTCCCCTTCGGACGGGGCCGTTGAACGAGCACCACCGGACGCCGGCTCGCAACCGCCGCCGCCCTGTCGCCGGGCGCGGCGTCTCCAAAACCGTCGGTCCCCGTGCGCAATCTGGAACCGGCTCCTCCGTTGCGGCCGTGGCAGTTGCCGCCATCGCCGTCGCCTGGGTGGTCGGCGGCTGGACCGGTGCGGCGGCCGGTCTTGCCACGGCGGCCCTACTGAGCTCGTTTCTGCGCAACCTGCCCGACAGAGCGCTGGAGCGCCGCAGCCAGCAACTTCGCGCCGACCTGCCGTTGGCGCTCGACCTGCTGGCGGCATCCCTACAGTCCGGCGCGCCGCTGTCGGTGGCCGTGGAGGCGGTGGCCGCTGCGCTCCCGGGCGTCCTCGGCGACCGATTAGCCGGTGTCGCGGTCGCGCTGCGGCTGGGGGCCAGCGTCGAGCAGGCGTGGGCGGAGCTCGAGGCGGACAACGACCTGCGCCCAGTAGCCCGGGCGGTGGTGCGGGCGGCTGACACCGGATCGTCGCTTTCCCCGGTGGTCCGACAGCTCGCCGCCGAGCAGCGCGACCGGGATCGCCGGGCAGCCGAGGCAGACGCGCGGCGGGCCGGCGTGCTGATCGTCGCGCCGCTGGGCCTGTGCTTCCTACCGGCGTTCCTGCTCATCGGGGTGGTCCCGCTGGTGCTCAGCCTTGCGTCCATGGCCCTGCGCTGAACTGCCCGCTCCGCTGGCAACTCTGCTCCGCATTCCACCGGCTGTGCCGTTTTACGAGCTCCGCTTTTTCAGGCCCGGCTTTCCACCGGCACTGGCAGCGGTTGGCGGCATCCACAGCGGCGCATTGATCCGTCCGTCGCAAGCGGCGCACAGCCAGAGTTCGACGTGTCACCGAAGTCGGCGACATCCAACTCGCCGGGCATGCGCCGGCACCACATGGAGGAGTAAGTCATGAATCGCCTGCAGACCGTTCTGAATGAGTCCGAGGCCGGCATGAGCACCGCAGAGTACGCCGTGGGCACGGTTGCCGCCTGTGGTTTCGGCGGGGTGCTCTACAAGATCATCACAAGTGCTGAGGTGATGAGCCTGATCAGCGGCCTGTTTTCGAAGGCGCTCAGCGCGATCTTCTAGACGGGCCGTTCGGGTGCCGGCGGCGGCCCTTTCGACTCCCTGCGTAAATGGCCACCGTCCGGCCTCCGGACAACGACACAACGACGGCACTCACTACGGCATGACAAGGAGTTGGCAATGCGAGCATGGCTGCTACGCCAATTCGCCGGCCGATTCCGCAGCCGGAATGGGCAACAAGGGTTCGTCACGGCAGAGACCGCAGTGGCGATGCCCGCGCTCGTGCTGGCGCTGGTCGCCTCGCTGTGGGGTGTGTCGGCGGGGGCGGCACATGTCCGCTGCATCGACGCCGCCCGCGAAGGCGCTCGGGTCATCGCCCGGGGGGAAGACCCGAGCGCGGCGGTGATGGCAGCGGGCCGAGTGGCCCCGGATGGCGCGCGGGTCCGGGTGGCCGGCGGCGGCGAGCTGGTCCGGGTGTCGGTCACCGCCGTGGTGCAGCCCTTCGGCGGGCTGGCCGGCCGGCTACCCGGCTTGCGGGTGGCGGCGACGGCGACGGCGGCACGGGAGGACCGAGTGGGCGTGGCGCCGTGACTGCGCGGCGGCCGCGTCCGGCGTCCCGCGATGCCGGGTCGGGGTCCCTCTGGATGGTGGTCCTGATCGGCCTGGTGCTCGCGGCCGGTTCCGGCGCCATGGTGCTGGCCGGCGCGGTCGCCGCCCGTCACCGGGCGGAGTCGGCTGCCGACCTTGCTGCGCTCGCCGCGGCGCAGAACGTCGTCTACGGCGTGGGGCAGGCTTGCTCGCGGGCCGGTTCGGTGGCGCGGGCGGGCGGCGCGGGTCTGCAGCGGTGCACCGTCAATCAATGGGTCGTCACCGTGTCGGTACGCATCCCGCTGTCCGGGCCGCTCGCCGGAATGTCCGCCCGGGCGACAGCCCGGGCCGGGCCGGCCGAAGCTGCCACCTGAGGGGCCGCTCGACAGGAGTCCCCGAACTGACACGGGCCGCCGCATCGCCAAACAGCAGCAATGCAGCAGCCCGTCGTCCGGTCGGCGGCTCAGCGGTGGAACAGTCCGCCCTTGCCCCGCTCAGTCGTGCCGTCCACGTCAACCCGCTTCCGGTGCACCACCGTGTCGCTCTCTGTGCGCGACAGCGGGCCGTCGTCGTAGATGACTCCAGAACGCTCGACCGACTGGGTGTCCATCCGCTCCGTCCGGTCCAGCGACGCAGTGCCCGTGTGGTGCTCCTCGGGATATGCGGCGGTGCTGACCTCGGTGCGACGAGCGCGCTCGTTCGCCAGCTCGGCCTGCAGTCGGTCCTTCTCAGCCTGCAGGGCCGCCGCCTCCTGCTTCGAGTTCTTCATCTGCGTCTTGCGCTGTACCCGGCGGCGGCGGGCGCGAGCGGCACCACCGAAGATCAGGAACAGTCCGAGGGCAGCCAGCAGCGCGGTTGCGGCGCCGGCCAGGAACAGCGCCGCGCTGCTCATCTCCAACAGATCCTGACCGAACACCTCGACGAGCTCCACCTTGGCGTTGCTCGTCAGTGCCACCAGAGTCACCGCCGCGGCCGCCAGCAGCAGCAGCAGACCAAGCACCACCATGGGTGGTCACCCCTTCACGTCAACGGGCCGGATTCGTACCGGCGATGGGTGGTGCTTACCCGGTGACGTCGCAAGCCACTCGGTCGGTTACCCGGTCTGCTCCAGCGGTGGCGGCTCGCTGTGCGCCCCGGGCCTCACAGGTTCTCCTTACGGCCGCGGAACACCGAGTCGCTCAGGCAGGACCGTCCGGCCCCAGCTGGGCGAGGAGAGCTCCCAGCAGCCGCTGCGCGCCGGCCTTGTCCAGCGGGTTGTTGCCGTTGCCGCACTTGGGCGACTGCACGCACGACGGGCAGCCGCTCTCACAGCCGCAGGCGTTGATCGCCTCGAGAGTGGCGCTCAGCCAGGCTCGTCCGGCGGCGTAACCGCGCTCGGCGAACCCCGCCCCGCCCTGATGCCCGTCGTAAACGAAGACCGTGGCCCGGCCGGTGTCCGGGTGCAGCGCCGTCGACACGCCGCCGATGTCCCAGCGGTCGCAGGTGGCGAACAGCGGCAGCAGCCCGATCGAGGCGTGCTCCGCGGCATGGGCGGCTCCGGGAACGTCCGCGGGGTCCAATCCCGCCGCGGTGAGCAAGCCGTCGGTGACCGTCCACCACACCGCCCGCGTCCTCAGCTGCTGCGGCGGCAGGTCGAGCGGCACCTCACCGAGGATCTCCCCGGACATCAGCCGGCGGCGCAGATAGGCAACGACCTGGGTGGTGACGTCGACGGTCCCGAAGTGCAGCGACGCCTCGGCGAACGCCTGGCTGCGCAGCGTCTCGTGCAGCGCGATGTCGGTGACCGAGCGGGCCGACGTGTAGTAGTCCGGGTCGTCCGGCTCGACCAGCGCCACGCCGTCGTCGAGGTCCAGCGACCGCACGAGATACGACTCGCCCTGGTGCAGGTACACCGCTCCCTCGTGCACGGCCGAATGGGAGGCGGCGGCGTCCACCGTGCCGAGCAGCCGGCCCGTCGCCGACTCCACGACCCGCACCGGCGGCCCACCGGCCCCCCGGATGTCGGCCAGATCAACAGCCCGATCGCGCCGCGTCCAGAACCATCCGGTCGGCCGGTGGCGCAGCAGCCCGCGCCGCACCAGGTCCGGCAGCAGCTCGGCGGTCGTGGGGCCGAACAGCTCCAGATCCGGCTCGGTGAGCGGCATCTCGGACGCCGCCGCGCACAGGTGCGGCGCCAGGACGTAGGGGTTGTCCGGGTCGAACACGGTGGCCTCCACCGCCCGGCCGAACAGCGCACCCGGGTGGTGCAGCAGGTAGGTGTCGAGCGGGTCGTCGCGGCCGATGAGCACCGCCAACGCGGATTGGCCGGACCGCCCGGCGCGGCCGGCCTGCTGCCACACCGACGCCACCGTCCCCGGATAGCCGGCGAGCAGCACCGCGTCCAGGCCCGACACGTCGACCCCGAGCTCCAGGGCAGGGGTGGACGCCACCCCGAGCAGCTCGCCGTTCTGCAGCCGCGCCTCCAACGCCCGCCGCTCTTCGGACAGGTAACCCGCCCGGTACGCCGCCACGCGGCCGCCCAGTCCGGGGGACACCTCCTCCAGCACGCGCCGCGCCGACAGCGCCAGCCCCTCGGCGGCCCGCCGCGACCGGACGAACGCCAGCGTCCGGACATCGTCGATGACCAGATCAGCGAGCAGGTCGGCTGCCTCCGCCGTTGCCGAGCGCCGCACCGGGGCGCCCTGCTCGCCGACCAGATCCAGCAGCGGCGGCTCCCACAACGCGAAGTCGGTGGCCCCCCGTGGTGACGTGTCCTCGGTGACCTCGACCACGGGCGTGCCGATCAGGCGCTGCCCGGAGCGGCCCGGCTCGGAGACCGTCGCGGACGCCAGCACGAACACCGGCGACGAGCCGTACCTGGCGCACAGCCGCCGCAGCCGCCGCAGCACCGCGGCGACGTGCGAGCCAAACACGCCCCGGTAGCCGTGGCACTCGTCGATCACGACGTATTGCAGCCGGCGCAGGAAGGCGGACCAGCGGCTGTGACCGGGCAGCATCGAGCGGTGCAGCATGTCGGGGTTGGTCAGCACCAGATTGGCGTGGGCGCGCACCCACTCCCGCTCGGCCGGGGGCGTGTCGCCGTCGTACGTGGCGGCCCGCAGGGCGGTCAGCCGCAGCGATCGCAGCGATCGCAGCTGGTCGGCGGCGAGCGCCTTGGTCGGCGCGAGGTAGAGCGCCGTGGCGCCTTCCCCCCGGACCAGGGCGGACAGCAGCGGCAACTGGTACGCCAGCGACTTGCCGGAGGCGGTGCCGGTGGCGAGCACCACGCTCGTTCCCGCGGTGGCCAGGCCGGCGGCTCGCACCTGGTGCTCCCAGGGCTGGGCGACTCCGGCCAGCCGCAGTCGGTCCCGCACCAGCTCGGGTACCCAGTCGGGCCAGGGGGCCGTGCGCCCTTCCCGTGCCGGAACGCGCTCGACGTGCGTGATCCGCTCGGCGCGTCCGGCGTGACCGGCGACGAGTGCGGACAACGCTGAGTTCGTCGATGCGGCCAGCCGTAGCTGCGCACCGGCAGGCGCGGCGACGGCGACGGAGGAGGCGGTCACGGGCTCCCAGTCTCGCACCGCGGGACGCGATTCGCCCCTTCCGGCGCGGCTGGGGCAGACTCTCGCTTCGCCGAGCACTCGGTGTTTAGGAGGCGGTCGGGCCGGGGTAGCCGGAAGGCCGGGGCGCGGACACGCGCCACCTCTTATTTCTCATGCCTGTCGAGCCCTGTTTCGACGCCAGCCTGTGGAGGACGCGTGGATCTGTCTCTGTCAACCCGTGCTGAGGGCGACCGCACGATTGTGGTCGTGGGCGGAGAGATCGACGTCTACACCGCGCCGAAGCTCCGTGAGCAGCTGATCGAGCTGGTCTCCGCCGGGCAGTACAACCTGATCGTCGACATGGAGGCCGTCGACTTCCTGGACTCCACCGGCCTGGGCGTCCTGGTCGGCGGTCTGAAGCGGGTGCGGGCTCACGAGGGCTCACTGCGTCTGGTCTGCAGCCAGGAGCGGATCCTGAAGATCTTCCGCATCACTGGGCTGACCAAGGTGTTCCCGATCCACTCCTCGGTCGAGGAAGCTCTCGCGGCGAACGACTGACCCGGCGCATCCGCGCCACCCCCTGCAGCGCCGGAAGGAAGTCCTGCCCGCATCATGGCCACCGTCGAGGTACGCCTCAGCGCCCTCCCCACGCACGTGCGGACCGCGAGGCTGGTCGCCACGGCGCTGGCCCGCAAGGCAGGCGTCGATGAGCGGGTGCTCGATGAGGTCCGCCTGGCCGTCGGCGAGGCGTGTTCGCGCGCGGTCGGACTGCACCAGCTGCACGCTCCGGACGTGCCGGTGCTGATGCTGCTCACCGAGGGCGAGCTGCACTTCACGGTCACCGTGCAGGACGCGGGCCCGGCCGGCGCCGACGTCGCCGACGGTGAGGCCGCCTCCCTGTTGCCCGATCTGGACAGCTCCGACCGTGCCCGGAACGCCGACCGGGCCGATCCGCTGCCTGCCGGGTTCGGGTTGGCCGTCATCGCGGGCCTGGTGGACGACATCGAGATCCGCTCCGCCGCCGAGGGAGCCGACGCGGCGCCAGGCACCAGCGTGCGGATGACGTGGGTGGTCGACGTCCCGTCCCAGCGCGACGGCGGCTGAGGCGCACCTCCCTCCCCTGAGCTCTGTCCGCAGGCACGAGGTTCGGCGCCCGGAGTTACCTCGGGCGCTTCGCAGCGGGCCGGGAGGGCGGTCTGCCGTTACTGTCCAAGCGTGGCCGGCCAGCTGTCCCTCTTCTCCGCTGACACCCAGCGTGAGCGGCTGACTGATCTCGAGGGGCTGCTGCCCGGCCCCGCGCAGGTGGTGCGGCGCGGCGGCGCCGCTCGGATCAGCGTCGTGCTGCCGCGTCCGGATCCATGGCGCCGAGACGCCCTCCTGGACGGCCTGACCCGACTCGGAGTCGGGGCGGAGGTGGTCCAGGCGGCCCGGGAGACCGGCCGGCCCGTCGGGGTCGCGGTCCGCACCGACTTCGCCGCGGATCTGGAGCCGATCGCCCGTCGGTGGTCGCGCGGAGCTGCCAAGCACCCGCCGGACGGGTTCTACCTGGACGGCCCGCGGCTACGGTGGTGGTGTCTGTCCAGCGGCTGGCCGGACGGGGTGGGCTGGATGCTGCGGCTCGACCCGCTCGCCGCCGCGGGATGGCCCGACGTCGCCGCCGCGTTGTCGTCGGCGGGATTACCGTGCACTCTCGTGGGCCGCCGCGCTGGGGGTCCGGCCTGCCGGCTCGTCGGCAGCCGCCGGCTGCGCCGGCTCGCCGAGCTGGTCGGCACCTGTCCGCCGGGGGCTCCGGAGGACGATTGGCCACCGGGAGCAGGCGGGAGCGGGTCGGCGCGGCCGGCGCCCGTCGCGCCAGGCACACCCGGAACGGAAGATCAGCACTGACACAGGCACTGAGACAGGCATGACCGCGACATGATCAGCTCGCACCCGACGTCAGGAGCAACGTGTCCACCCCGACAGACAGCCGGCGTCGGCTGGTGATCGTCGAGTCGCCCCACAAGGCGAAGACGATCGCCGGCTACCTCGGCCCGAACTACGTCGTGGAGTCGAGCGTCGGCCACATCCGCGACCTGCCGCGCAGCGCCGCCGACATTCCCGCCGCCTACAAGGGCCAGCCATGGGCGCGCCTAGGCGTGGACGTCGACAACGAGTTCCGCGCGCTGTACGTCGTGAGCCCGGACAAGAAGTCGCAGGTTGCCAAGCTGAAGGCGGCGCTCAAGGAGGTCGACGAGCTGCTGCTCGCCACCGACGAGGACCGGGAGGGCGAGGCGATCGCCTGGCACCTGCTCGAGGTGCTGCAGCCCAAGGTGCCGGTGCGGCGCATGGTCTTCCACGAGATCACCCCCGGGGCGATCCAGCGGGCGGTGGAGAACCCGCGTGACCTGAACCGCCACCTGGTGGAGGCGCAGGAGACGCGGCGCATCCTGGACCGGCTGTACGGCTACGAGGTCAGCCCGGTGCTGTGGAAGAAGGTCATGCCGCGGCTCTCGGCGGGCCGGGTCCAGTCCGTGGCCACCCGGATCCTGGTCGACCGGGAGCGGGCCCGGATGGCGTTCGTTGCGGCGCACTACTGGGACATCGAAGGCACCTTCGACACGGGCCGCTCCGGCGACCCGACCGACCCCCGCTCCTTGTCCGCGGATCTGGTCGCGGTGGACGGGCGGCGCGTCGCCACCGGGCGCGACTTCGGCGACGACGGCCGCCTGCGCGGCACGAGCGACGTCGTCGTGCTGCACGAGGCGGCTGCGTCCGGGCTGGCGGCCGGGCTGGCTGATGCCACGTTCGCCGTCCGCACGGTGGAGGAGAAGCCGTACCGCCGCTCTCCGTACGCGCCGTTCATGACCTCGACTCTGCAGCAGGAGGCCAGCCGCAAGCTGCGGTTTTCCAGTCAGACCACCATGCGGGTGGCCCAGCGGCTGTACTAGAACGGCTACATCACCTACATGCGCACGGACTCCACGACGCTGTCGGAGACCGCGCTCGACGCCGCCCGCTCGCAGGCCCGCCAGCTCTACGGCGACCGGTACGTGCCGGAGCAGCCACGGCGCTACGTGAAGAAGGTGAAGAACGCGCAGGAGGCGCACGAGGCCATTCGGCCTTCCGGCGACACTTTCCGCACGCCGGGTGAGGTGGCCGGTGAGCTGTCCAGCGACGAGCGGCGGCTCTATGAGCTCATCTGGCAGCGCACGGTCGCCTCCCAGATGTCCGACGCGATCGGGCAGTCGGTGAGCGTCCGGCTCGGTGGCACCGCCAGCTCCGGGCAGGACGCCGAGTTCGCTGCAACCGGCAAGGTGATCACCTTCCCGGGGTTCCTGCGCGCGTACGTCGAGGGCAGTGACGACCCGGACGCCGAGCTCGAGGACCGGGAGCGGCGGCTGCCGCTGCTCGCCGCCGGTGACACCCTGACCGCGGAAGAGCTGGAGCCCAAGGGCCACAGCACCGCCCCGCCGGCCCGGTTCACCGAGGCGAGCCTGATCAAGCGGCTGGAGGAGCTGGGGGTGGGCCGGCCTTCCACGTACGCCTCGATTCTGGGCACGATCCAGGACCGGGGATACGTGTTCAAGCGGGGTAGCGCGCTGGTGCCGTCGTTCACCGCGTTCGCCGTGGTCGGCCTGCTGGAGCGGCACTTCGGCAAGCTCGTCGACTACGCGTTCACCGCCTCAATGGAAGACGACCTGGACTCCATCGCCACCGGTGGTTCCGAGTCGGTCGAGTGGCTCACCCGCTTCTGGTTCGGCACGGCGGCCGGCGGGGACGGCGCCCAGGCGCTGGGCCCCGGCGGGCTGCGATCCCTGGTGTCCGAGCGGCTCAACGAGATCGACGCGCGCGAGGTCAACTCGCTGCCGATCGGCGTGGACGACCAGGGACGCGAGCTCGTCGCCCGCGTCGGCCGCTACGGCCCGTACGTCCAGCGCGGCGAGGAGCGGGCCAGCATTCCCGAGGACCTCCCGCCGGACGAGCTGACCGTGACCAAGGCCGAGGAGCTGCTCGCGGCCCCGGCCGGTGACCGCGAGCTCGGCACCGACCCGGCGACCGGTGAGCGGGTGGTCGTCAAGGCCGGCCGGTACGGGCCGTACGTGACCACGTTGGACGAGGAGGGCACGTCCACGGGGCGGACGGCGTCGCTGTTCAAGGACATGGCGTTCGAGTCCGTGACGCTCGAGGACGCCCTGCGGCTGCTCACCTTGCCGCGCGTGCTGGGCGCCGACGCGGACGGCAACGAGATCGTCGCGACGAACGGGCGATACGGCCCGTACGTGAAGCGCGGCACCGAGTCCCGCTCACTGGAGTCCGAGGACCAGCTGTTCACGGTGACACTGGAGCAGGCGCAGGCCCTGCTCGCCCAGCCCAAGACCCGTCGCGGCCAGCGCGCCCCGGTGCCGCCGCTCAAGGAACTCGGCCCCGACCCCGTCAGCGGCGCCCCCATGGTGGTCAAGGAAGGCCGCTTCGGCCCGTACGTCACCGACGGCGAGACGAACGCCAGCCTGCGCAAGGGCGACGACCCCGCGACGCTGACCGACGAGCGGGCGTCCGAGCTGCTGGCCGACCGCAGGTCCCGAGAGCCGGTGAAGAAGGCCCGCAAGGCGCCCGCCAAGAAGCCCGCGAAGCCGGCGGCGGCGAAGGCCACCAAGGCCAAGCCGGCGAAGGCCGCAGCCGGCAAGTCCGCAACGACCAAGGCGGCAGCGAGCAAGCCTGCAGCGAGCAAGGATGCGGCGAGCAAGGCCGGAGCGGCCGGCAAGACGGGCGCCACGGCGACCGCCGCCGCGAGTGAGACGACGGCCGCGAAGAAGACCCGGGCGAAGAAGGCTGTGCCGGCTGTGCCTGCTGTGCCGGCTGTGCCGGCGGTGACGGCGAGCACACCGACGCCCGGAGCCGCCACGGGAGAAGCAGGCGAGTCGCTTGCCACCGCCGGTGAGGTCCCGCGGTAGTGACCGGAGCAGACCCGGAGGCGGCTGATCCGTCCGACCCGCAGGACGTGCGGGCGGTTCTGCGGATCGCGCCGTTCCGGCGGCTGTGGGTCGCGCTGTCGCTGTCGAGCCTCGGCGACTGGCTGGGGCTGCTCGCCACCACGGCGCTGGCGGCCCAGCTGGCGGACGGTTTCTCGGCGCAGAACTACGCCATCGGCGGCGTGCTGTTCGTGCGCCTGCTGCCGGCAATCCTGCTGGGCCCGCTGGCCGGCGCCTTCGCCGATCGGTTCAGCCGGCGCTGGACGATGGTCCTCGCGGACCTGGTGCGGTTCGCGCTGTACGTCTCCATCCCGCTGGTCGGCTCTCTGACGTGGCTGATCGTCGCGTCGTTCCTGATCGAAGCGGTGTCGCTGTTCTGGATTCCGGCGAAGGAGGCGTCGGTCCCCAACCTGGTGCCGCCGGAGCGGCTGGAGGCCGCCAATCAGCTGAGCCTGCTCACCACCTACGGCTCGGCACCGGTGGCGGCGCTGGTGTTCTTCCTGCTGTCCGGCCTGAATGGCGTACTGGCCACCGGGTTCCCCTTCTTCCGGACCAACTCCGTCGACCTGGCCCTGTACTTCAACGCCCTCACGTTCCTGATCTCGGCCGGAACGATCGTCCGGCTGGACGGCCTGGGTCGCCGCGCACCGGACGGCGCGGGCGGGCACGCCGCAGCGCCCGGTCTGTTCCGTTCCATCGTCGACGGCTGGAAGTTCGTCGGGCGCACTCCGCTGGTGCGCGGCCTGGTGACCGGCCTGCTGGGCGCGTTCGCCGCCGGCGGCGCGGTGATTGCGCTGGGACGCTCGTACGTGGCCAAGCCGCCGCTGGAGGGCGGTAACGCGGCCTACGGTGTGCTGTTCGGCGCCATCTTTGTCGGACTCGCGCTGGGGATGTTCCTGGGGCCCCGGCTGCTGCACGATTTCAGCCGCCCGAGACTCGCCGGCGTCTCCATGGTCGGCGCCGGGATGTCGCTGTGCGTCGTCGCGATCCTGCCGAGCTTCTTCCTGGCGCTGGTCTTCACGGTGCTGCTCGGCGCGTTCGCCGGGGTGGCCTGGGTGGTCGGCTACACGCTGCTCGGCCGGGAGGTCGACGACGCTGTCCGGGGCCGCACCTTCGCGTTCGTGCAGTCCGTCGTGCGCGTGGACCTGCTGGTGGTGCTGGCCGTCGCTCCGCTGGCCGCCGGGCTGATCGGGGAGCACTCGGTTCAGGTGCGCACGGTCGAGGTGCCATTGGACGGCGTGATGGTGGTCCTGTTCGTGGGAGGGCTGCTGGCGGTGGCAACCGGGGTGGTGGCGTACCGGCAGATGGACGACCGGCCGGGTGTGCCGCTGTGGACGGAGCTGCGCGCGAGCCTGCGCCCGTTGCCGCAGCCCCGCCGCATGGACCATGGCGGACTCTTCGTGGCGTTCGAGGGCGGGGACGGCGCCGGCAAGTCGACGCAGGCGCGCATGTTGGAGGAGTGGCTGGCCGGGCTGGGCCATCCGGTGGTCGTGACGCGCGAGCCCGGTGCCACGCCGGTGGGCCGGCGGTTGCGCGAGGTGCTGCTGGACCCGGAGACCGGTGCGCTGTCACCGCGGGCCGAGACGCTGCTGTACGCCGCCGACCGCGCCGAGCACGTCGACACGGTGATCCGGCCGGCTCTCGACCGTGGCAACGTGGTGATCACCGATCGCTACATCGACTCGTCGCTGGCGTACCAGGGGGCCGGCCGGGCGCTGGCGGCCGACGAGGTGGCCCGCATCTCGCGCTGGGCGACCGGCGGCCTGCGCCCGGACCTGACCGTGCTGCTGGACATCGACCCCGCCGTCGGGCTGGCCCGATCGGCCGAGCCGGCGGACCGGATGGAGTCCGAGCCCGGCCAGTTCCACCAGCGCGTCCGGCAGGGGTTCCTCAACCTTGCCGCCCGCGATTCGGCCGCGTACCTGGTCAGTGACGCCAGCCGGCCACCTGCGGAGGTGCACGCGGAGGTACGCGCCAGGCTGGAGCCCATGCTGCCCCGTCTTCGGGGCCCGCGGCGGGCGGCGGTGCCGCAGCCGGCTCCGCTCGTGGAAGCGGCGATCCCGTCCACCGGAAGCCGGGCCGACGGATGAGCGTCTTCGACGACCTGGTCGGTCAGCCGGAGGTGGTCACGCAGCTCCGGTCGGCCGTGACAGCCGCCGAACGGGCGCTCGCCGGGGACGACCGGTCCGCGATGGCGGCGGCGTGGCTGTTCACCGGCCCGCCCGGCTCTGGACGGTCCACCGCGGCCAGGGCGTTCGCCGCCGCGCTGCTGTGCCCCGACGGCGGCTGCGGGCACTGCCGGGCCTGCGCGCCGGTGCTGGCCGGCACTTCGGCCGACGTGTCCGTCGTGCAGCCCGCGGGCCTGTCGATCGGCATCGCCGACACCCGCGACCTGGTGCTACGCGCATCGCTGGCTCCGGTCAGCGCCCGTTGGCAGATCGTCTTGATCGAAGATGCCGACCGGTTGACCGAGGGCGCGGCCAACGCGCTGCTCAAGGCCATCGAGGAGCCACCGCCGCGCGCGTTGTGGCTGCTCTGCGTTCCATCCGTGGATGATCTGCCCGTGACCGTGCGCAGCCGATGCCGCCTGGTGGCGCTGCGCACCCCACCGACGTCCGCCGTCGTCGAGGTGCTCGTCCGGCGTCATCAGTTGCCGCTGGAGCTCGCCTCATTCGCCGCCAAGGCGGCATCTGGGCACGTGGGACGTGCGCGGCGGCTGGCCACCGATCCGGAGGCCGCGGCCCGGCGTCGCGATGTGCTGAGAATCCCTTCGTCCGTCACGTCGGTGGCGGCCGCCTTCGCCGCGGCGGAGGCGCTCGTCGACGCGACCAAGGAGGAAGCGGCGCAGACCACCGCCCCGCTGGACGCCGCCGAGACCGGCGCTATGCGGGAGGCGCTGGGCGACGGTGGCACGGGTCGCGCCATGCCGCGCGGCTCCGCCGGTGTGCTGAAGGATCTGGAGCGCCGGCAGCGCTCGCGGGGCACCCGAACCCAGCGCGACGCGCTCGACCGGGCGCTGACCGACCTGGCCACCTTCTACCGGGACGTGCTGACCGTGCAGCTCGGTGCGCGGGTCGACCTGGTCAACGGCGACCTGGGCGCGGACATCACCGGGCTGGCCGCCCGTTCCTCCCCGGAGGCCACGCTGCGCCGGATCGAGGCCACCCTGGCCTGCCGGGCCGCCATCGACGCCAACGTCGCCCCGCTGCTCGCCGTCGAGGCGATGGCCCTGGCCCTGCACCGCGGCTGAGCTGTGAGACGACGCTTCGCGGCGACCGCCGCCATGCTCGCGGCGACGCTGCTCGCCGGCTGCACCCGCGGGGGCGACGAACCGGGAACCGGAGGGAGCCCCTCCGCCGCACCGTCGTCCACCGCTTCGAAGGCGGCCGCGAATCCGTACGCCCAGCGGCTGGCCTGGCGGTCGTGCGGCGAGCGGGTGGAGTGCTCGACGTTGCGGGTCCCGCTCGACCACACGCAGCCGGCCGGCCGGCGCATCGACGTGGCGGTGGTCCGCGTGCCCGCCACCGGCGGCGGACGGCCTCTCGGCTCGCTGGTGCTGAACCCGGGCGGGCCGGGCGGCTCCGGCGTCGCCTACGCCCGTGCCGCGCCGCAAGTGCTGCCGCCCGACCTGCGGGCGCGGTTCGACATCATCGGTTTCGACCCGCGGGGCGTGGGAGCCAGCACCCCGGTGGACTGCATCTCCGACCGGCAGACGGACGCGCTGCTCGCCGGCCCCGGCGAACCCGAGAATGCCGCCGAGCTTCAGCAGGTGGTGGCGAGCAGCCGGGCTCTGGTCGAGGGGTGCCGGCGCTCCAGCGGGGACCTGCTGTCCCATCTCCGCACCGACGACGTCGCCCGGGATATGGATGTGCTGCGAGCGGCGCTGGGCGACCAGAGGCTCACGTTCCTCGGCAAGAGCTACGGCACCTTCCTGGGCGCCCGGTACGCCGAGCTGTTCCCCACCCGCGTGCGGGCGCTGGCGCTCGACGGCGCCGTCGACCCGTCGCTTACCGGCGAGCAGCTGAACGCCGCCCAGGCCCGCGGGTTCGAATCGAGCTTCACTGCGTTCCTCACCCAGTGCGTCGCCGACGGCGGCTGCCCGCTCGGCAGCGACGTGCCGGCCGCTCGGGCGGCGGTCCAACGGCTGCTGGAGCGCGCGGAACGCTCGCCGCTGCCCGCGGACGGGGAGCGGAAGTTGAGCGAGAACCTGCTCGCCTACGCGCTCGCGGCGGCGCTCTACTCGCCGGCGGAGGGCTGGCCCGAGCTGGAGGCGGGGCTGCGCGAGGCGCTCGACGGTCGCGGCGCCCGGCTGCTGCGGCTGGCCGATGCGCTGCTCGAACGCGATCCGTCGGGCCGGTACTCCTCGCAGTTCGAGTCGAACATCGCCATCAACTGCGTCGACCGGCCGTGGCCGCGCGACGTGAAGCGCATCCAGCGCCTCGCTGCTCAGGCAGCCGGCACGTCGCCGCTGTTCGGGCCGGCCATCGTCTACGGGTCGCTGCCGTGCGCGCTGTGGCCGGTGCCCCCGTCCCCGGCGGCTCCGGTTCGGGCGGCGGGGGCGCCGCCGATCCTCGTGGTCGGGACCGAAGCCGATCCCGCCACCCCGTTCGCCTGGTCGCAGGCGCTGGCGGCTCAACTCGAGTCCGGCGTCCTTCTTGCCTACGACGGCTCCGGTCACACGGCGTTCGGGCGGGGCAGCCGCTGCATCGATGAGGCCGTGATCAGATACCTGGTGGAGACGATCCCTCCCGCCACCGGAACGCGGTGCCGTTGACCAGGCAGCGCGGGTCGCGGAAAGCCCCCGTCGCCGCTCCGTTACGCTGGCAGATGCAAGGCCGCCTTAGCTCAGACGGCAGAGCAGCTCACTCGTAATGAGCAGGTCATCGGTTCGATTCCGATAGGCGGCTCCACTTCCAGCGCCGACCGCCCGGCCGCCTTCCAGCGTCCGGCGGTTGTCGCTGGGTGCCCTTACCTGGCGTTCGGTCAGGCTTACGCCCCGAGAAGCGCCGCGGCACGTGCCGGCCCCGCCAGCCCGGCTTCACGCTCCGCTCCCGGACCGCGGTGACGATCGCGCCGTCCATCAGCAGCATGGCGTTGAGAAACGCGCACTCGTCGTCCCGCGCAGTCTTGAAAAGGCGCCGGCTGAGGTGGCCGCATGCAGCGACCACCTCAGCCGGAGGACCGAACTAGGGACGGAAGATGGCGACCTTGCGAGCCGGGTACGTGACCCCGTTCGTCGTGACGCTGTTGAACACGCCACCGGTCCACAGCGAGCCGTTGAGGATCCGTGCCACCCAGACGCCGTAGAAGTACGGCGAATAGCTGGCTCCCATGCCCGGATCCCACGCCAGCAGGGCACCCTTGCTCGCGGTCACGGCGGCGATGTGGTTCCGCAGAATGGGGGTGGCGGTCTGACAACCGCTCCAGCAGGTGAAGTGGCCGCCGACGTACACGGTGTCACCGTCCACCTCGATGGTCTGGGCATCGCCGTCCATGCCCTTCTTCCAGATTCGGCCGCCGTTCGGGCCGAAGCGGTACGCCCGGTTCGAGTGGCCCTCCTGCGCCGCAAAGATCCCGGCGTCGGGCCCCGGCGCCATGTCGGCGATCCCGAGCAGTTCGTCCTGTGGGAAGAAGCTCTCGACGACAGGCTTGAACGTGGTGTCGAGCGCCCCGGTAGAGGGGTTGACGGCGGCGACGCTGTGCTGGGCGAGTCCACCGATCGTCGCCCAGTGACCTCCGGCGTAGAGGCGGCCGGAGTGCACGAGCAGGCTCCACACGTACGCCGGGTTAACGCTGTCGGAGGTTATGGCCGGGAACGCGAAGGACTCGTCCGCCGCGCCCGTCGCGGTCGACACCTTGCGCACCGTGGTGCTGCCGACGTACAGCGACCCGTTGGAGATCGCGAGCGCGCGCACCGGGCTGGCTGTCGCGGGCTTGAACGCCTGCAGCTGTCCGGCCGGTGAGAACGCGGCCACCTTGTTCTGGTAGGCGCCGTCCACCCGCTTGAACGACCCGCCGACGTAGAGCCGCGAGCCGTCGGTGGTCATCGCCCGGATCGGCCCGTCGAACGTGTGCCGGGTGAAGGTCATGTCGGGCTGGCCGGAGGCGTTCACGGCCACCAGGTTGTTCGCCAGCTGCTTCGTCTTGCGGTCAGGGCTCACGATGTGGGTGAAGTTGCCGGCGAGGTAGGTCCGATCCCCGATCGACACGATCGTGTAGACCGACGCGCAGTTGACCGATTCCGGCTTGTTGGGGCAGCTCTTGTAGGGCCCCCAGGAGCCGGCCACTGGGGTTTCGCTGACCGGAGCCGCCCAAGCCGGGGTTGCCGTGGTCAGCATGACCGGCAGGGCGAGCGCAGCGGACGCCGCGACGGATCGGCGGCGTCGGGATGCGGGGGAGCTGGTCAAGCTGAACCTCCGGAAAGGGTGCGCGCAGCGCAGTAATAGCGTGAAGTCTGCCGGTACCCCGAGCCAACCTCCACACCGAGCCGGCTGTTTCACCCCGACGAGTACGCCTGGCTGACCTGGGGCGCATGATTTACGTCACAGAGCCGTAGCCGATTTGCTTCCTACGGCCGCGCCGTGTTGAGCTAAGGCTGCCCTAAGCGTCGCCGTTGCGTGCCTGGGGACGCACCCGCACCGGCCGGTCAGCGGCCACCATGAAACTCCAGGAGCGCCAGCATGTCCTCGCCTGTCCCTGCCCGGCGAATCTCCCCTCTGTCGCAGCTGGTCGCAGTGGCCGGTCTCCTGCTCACCGCCGCCTGCGGTGGCGGAGACGGCAGCGGCACCAGCGCCACCGCCGCCAGTAGCAGTAGCAGTGGCAGCAGCAGCGCCAGCACCGCCGAGGGCGGCACCGACCTCACCGGTACCAAGGGCACGCTGACCATCTACAGCGGCCGCAACCAGGAGCTCGTTGAGCCCGTCCTGCGCAACTTCAACAAGGCGACCGGCATCGGGGTGGAGGCGCGGTACGGCGAGAGCGCGGAGCTCGCAGCACAGTTGATCGAGGAGGGCGACCAGCCGGCCGCCGACGTCTTCTTCTCCCAGGACGCCGGTGCGCTGGGCGCCCTGTCGCAGGAGGACCGGCTCACCAAGCTGCCCGCCGAGCAGCTGGAGCGGGTGAGCCCACGCTTCCGCAGCGACGAGGGCACCTGGGTCGGCGTCTCCGGCCGGGCCCGCGTGATCGTGTACGCCCCCGGCAAGATTTCCGGCCCGGTGCCGACGAGCATCTACGACCTCACCGAGTCCGCCTACTCCGGCCAGGTGGGCTACGCCCCGACCAACGCCTCGTTCCAGGCGTTCGTCACGGGGCTGCGCGTGTCGGCAGGCGAGGAGAAGGCGCGCGAGTGGCTGGAGGCGTTCAAGGACAACAAGCCGAAGACGTACGCCAACAACATCGCCGTCCTGGACGCCGTGAACGACGGTCAGATCAGCGCCGGCCTGATCAACCACTACTACTGGTACGAGAAGGTCGCCGAGCTCGGCGCTGACAAGGTGACCGCCAAGCTGTCCTACCCGAAGGACGGTGACCCGGGTGCGCTGGTCAACGTCGCCGGAGCCGGGGTGCTGGAGGGTGCCGCGGAGCCCGATCTCGCTCAGCAGTTCGTGGACTATCTGCTCAAGCCGGAGGCCCAGCGGTACTTCGCGAACACCACCTACGAGTACCCACTGGTCCAGGGGGTGGGGCCCGCCGCAGGACTGCCCCCGCTGTCGGGAATCTCCGGCCCGGACATCGACCTGTCCGAGCTGAGCTCGCTGGCCGAGACGCTCGAGCTGCTCAACGAGGTGGGTCTCACCTGATAGTCCGGCCGTCCGCGGGACCGCCGGCGCTGCTTGTCGTGCCGGCGGTCTTCGCGGCTGTCGTGGCAGCGGTTCCGCTGCTGTACCTGGCAGTCCGCGCCGGCGAGGATGGGCTGGCGCGGGTCGCCGACGTGCTGCTGCGCGCCCGCACCGCGGAGCTGCTCGGTCGCAGCCTGCTGCTCGCGGTGCTGGTCACCGCCGGCTGCGTCGTGCTGGGTGTCGCGGCGGCGTGGCTGGTGGTCCGGACGGACGTGCCGGGACGCCGGGCGTGGGCGGTCGTCGCCGCGATGCCGCTGGCGATCCCGAGCTACGTCGCGGGCTACGCGTGGATCTCCAGCGCCCCCTGGCTGGCCGGCCTGCCGGGCGCTGCCCTGGTGCTGACGTTGTGCTGCTACCCGTACGTGTACCTGCCGGTCGCCGCCGCCCTGCGCGGGCTGGATCCGGCGCAGGCCGAGGTGTCGCGCGCGTTCGGCGCGGGTTCGGCGACGACGTTCACCCGCGTGGTGCTGCCCCAGCTCGCGCCGGCGATCGGTGGCGGGGCGCTGCTGGTGTCGCTGTACGCGCTGTCCGATTTCGGCGCCATCTCGATCATGCGCTACGACGCGTTCCCGCTCGCCATCTACACGTCCTACCGGGCCAGCTTCGACCGCACGCCCGCCGCCGTCCTGGGCTGCCTGCTGGTGGCGGTCACCCTGGTCGTCGTCGCCCTGGAGGCCCGCACCCGCGGCCGGGGCCGGGTCTACGCGGCGGGCGGCGGCGCACCGGCCGCGCCGGCTCGTATCGCGCTCGGCCGCTTCCGGGTGCCCGCCGTGCTCACGTTGCTGGCGCTGGCCGCGCTCGCCCTGGGGCTGCCCGCCGCGAGCATGGCGCACTGGCTGGTCCTTGGAACCGCCGGCGGCATCGACCTGCCGGACGTGGGCCGCGCAGCGGCCGGCACCGTCTTCCTGTCAGCGCTCGGCGCGCTGGTCACCACGGCGCTGGCCATTCCCATCGGGGTGCTCGCCGCACGATCACGCACCCGGCTGGTGACGGTGCTGGAGCGCACCTCGTACGCCGGACATGCGCTGCCCGGCATCGTGGTGGCGCTGTCGGTCGTCTTTCTGGCCGTGCGGTACTTCCGGCCGCTGTACCAGACCACGCCCAACCTGGTGATGGCCTACGTCGTGCTGTTCCTGCCGCTCGGGGTGGCTGCCGTGCGGGGCTCCGTGGCGCAGTTTCCGCCGGCGCTGGAGGAGGTGGGGCGCTCGCTGGGACGCCGTCCGCTGCAGGTGCTGGGCAGCATCACGATGCCACTGGCGGCGCCGGGGGTCGCAGCGGCCGCCACGCTGGTGTTCCTGACCTGCATGAAGGAGCTGCCGGCGACGCTGCTGTTGGTGCCGACCGGGATGGACACGCTGGCGACCCGGCTGTGGACCAAGACGGGGGTGGCCGCGTACTCGGAGGCCGCCCCGTACGCCGCCCTGCTGGTGCTGCTGTCCGCCGTGCCGACCTGGCTACTCGGCCGCCGGATCGACAGCCGGCGGGCCGACGCGGTGGAGCTGGCATGACCGCACCCCGGCCCAGCGCACTGTCGGTGCGCGGCCTGGTCAAGACCTTCGGCGGCACACCTGTGCTGCGCGGCCTGGACCTAGACGTGGATGCCGGCACCGTGATGGCGGTGCTCGGCCCGTCGGGCGGCGGCAAGACGACGCTGCTGCGGATCCTCGCCGGATTCGAGTTCGCCGACGCCGGCACCGTCTCGATGGCCGGCGCCCTGGTGGCGGGGCCGCGGGTCAGCGTGCCCCCCGAGCAGCGCCGGTTGGGCATCGTGCCGCAGCACGGGGCGCTGTTCCCGCACATGAGCGTGGCCGCGAACGTGGGTTACGGCGTGCGGGACAAGTCGGCCCGCCCCCGTCGGGTCGCCGAGGCGCTCGAGCTCGTCGGCCTGGCCGGACTCGGGAACCGGATGCCGCACGAGCTGTCGGGCGGGCAGCAGCAGCGGGTGGCGGTGGCCCGGGCACTCGCCCCGCAACCGGCGCTGATCCTGCTGGACGAGCCGTTCAGCGCGCTGGACGCCGGCCTACGCGCGGCCGTCCGCGCGGACGTCCGGGCCGCCCTGCACGCGGCGGACGCGACCGCCGTTCTGGTGACCCACGACCAGCAGGAGGCTCTGTCGATCGCGGACCAGGTGGCGGTGCTCCGGGACGGTAGGACGGTGCAGAGCTCGTCGCCGGAGGAGCTCTACCACTGCCCGGTGGACCTGGGAGTGGGCCGGTTCGTCGGTGAGGCTGTGGTTCTGGAGGGCGAGCTGCTGGAGCGGGACGTGGTGAGCTCGCCGCTCGGGCCGCTGACGGTGCGGTCTACGGCGCCGCTGGCCGGGCTGCCGCTGGGTTCGGGAGTATCGGTGCTGATCCGGCCCGAGCAGATTGTGCTGACCGACCAGCCCCCATCGGCCGGCGCCGGCCCCGCGGCCACCGTGCTCGACCGGACCTTCCTCGGCTCGGAGGTCCGGCTGCGGCTGCGGCTGCCCACCGGTGAGGAGCTGACCGCCAGCTGCCGCAACGTCGGCGCTCTGCCCGACGGCTCACACGCTGCAGTCACTGTGCAGGGGCCGGTGTGCGCCTTCCCCCGCGGCTTGGCGGCGGCGGTGCCGCAGCCGTCGACGCCGCTGCCTGCCCGCTGAAACGGCGAGCACGAGAGACGGCAGAAAGTTCGGCCGGAGGTTCAGATCGGGGTGCCGGGTTGCCGAAATTGTGTGACGTCGGCAACAGATGTTCGCCGGCCTTGACCCGCACCCCGCCCGACCACTCCTGGTCGCGCCCGGCCAGAGGACACCGCGTGAGTACTGCGTCCACGCCCAGCTCGCCCGTCATCTCGGACGATGAAGTCGTCGAGATCTCCCGCGATGTCTGGTCCTCCTTGCTGAACGCGGAGCTCGAGCCGGTGCAGCTCCCGCCGGATGCGGCGGACGACGAGCGGATGACCGGCTTCGTGCGGGTGACCGGCGCCTGGCAGGGCACCGTGCTGATCGAGTCGTCGCGCGCCGTGGCGCTGGCCGCGGCGGCGGCCATGTTCGACATGGCGGAGTCGGAGCTGTCCTGCGAGGAGATCATCGACGCCTGGGGCGAGCTGGCCAACATGATCGGCGGCAACCTCAAGTGCCTGGTTCCCAGCCCTAGCCAGCTGTCGATTCCGCTCGTCGCGGCCGGCGGCATCTCCGAGGACGACGACCTGCTCGCCGGAGCGGTCCGGCAGAACCACGTGGCGCTCAGCTGGGAGGGGCGTCCGCTGTGGCTCGGCGTCTGGTCAGCCTGACCTGACAGGAGGCTCCGGCGGTGCGACGATCAGGCGCAGATGCGCCCGCCGCGCTGACTGAGGGGATTGCCGTGCGAGCCCTTGTGCGGACGGCGGGGCAGGCCGCGCTGGCAGGCATCGCCGCCATGACGCTCGCCGGCTGCGTCGCCGGGCAGGCAGGCACGCTCGGTCTGACGACGTCCGAGGACGGGCGCATCGTCGCCGTTCTGGTGCTCTGTGATGACGCGCTCGACCGGGTCGTGACCATGCGCGACGCGGGCGACGGTGCAGAGGAGGTCGGTCTGCTCGTCCACGATGGCCGACTGGACAAGGGCACCTACGAGGTGGTCCTCGAGGCGCCACCCGACGACTGGCGGACGACTACACCGCTGGAGCCGCTCCGCGCTGACGCCGAGTACGAGACTTTTGCCACCTCCGAAGATCACGGCTGGTACGCGTACGGGCCAACCTGGAAGACGAGCGACCTTGCCGGACTCCGGCCGGGGCACGTGCTGTACGAACGCGCCTTCTTCGAGGGCGATGAGGAACGGTTCGAGAAGGTCGCCGTGCCGCGCCGGGAGTTCGAGGCCGACGCCTGCGGCTAGGGGTACGCGTCTGTTTCGTTGGAGACCTCTCCGGCCAGTGGAGTGCGATCGGTGATGGGCGCTGCGTGCGCCTCCGGAAGGGGGCCGCTCACCCGCACAAGCGCGGCGATGTCGGTGGCCCACGGCCAGCCCGTCACCAGCACGCGTTCGGGCTGGACTCCGCTCCCGGCAGCAGCCGGAGCACGCGCTGCCACCACAGCCTTATCGCCTCGACGGTGTGACGCTCCCCAGCCAAGGCGTGGTCGCCGTAGAACCGATAGGAGAACGTCGGGCCAAGGGTCTGCAGCATCGCCTTGTAGTCGCCCTCACTGACCCATCGGAAGACGGCGCGCACCTTTCTCGCGACGATGCGGTGGTACACCCCCGCTCCTTTCAGCCCGCTGATCACGATCCTCCTCACGCCCGCGCGAGCAGCGCCGCCGTGAGCCGTCAGGCCGTGCCGGTCGCGCTGACCCCGATGCGGCGGTAGCGGGCCTCCAGGAACGCGAACGCGGCGTACGCCAACAGGCCGAGCGCGACCAGGACGAGCAGCGCCCGACCGAGGCCGCCCTGTGCCACTTCCAGGAGAGCGGCGTCCAGCCCGCGCGCCTGGCGCGGGTCGTAGGTGAGCGCGGACTGGATCAGAAAGTATCCGATCAGCACGAAGATGGCGCCCTTGGTGACGTACGCCACCGTGCCGATCTTCTCGCTGGTCCGGCGGACCTCGGCGGACATCCGCCCGGTCTCCAGGGTGCCCAGGTACTTCTTCTGGATCCCCTTGTAGCCCTCGTACACCCCGTAGGCGATCACGGCCAGTCCGGCAAGGCCCACCAGCAGCTGTCCACCGGGTAGCTCGAACAGGAAGGAAGAGCCCTTCTGCGGGCCGCTGCCCCCACCGGAGCCGCCACCGCCGGAGCTCGTCGCCAGTCGGAAGGCGGTCAGGGCCAGGAACACGTACATGGCCGCGTAGATGCCGGCCAGAACCTTGTCCTTGGTGGTGATGGACGGCTCGGCCAGCGTGGTGACCTCGAGCACCCGGCCCGCGGCGTAGGCCAGCAGGCCCAAAGCCAGTACCAGCATCAACGCCTTCCCCATCCCGGTTCCGGCGATGTTCTCGAGGGCACCGGTCGTCGACGCCTTCTCCTCCCGGACCCCCATGGCCAGCTGCAGCACCACGAACGCCAGCGACGTGTAGACGACGCCCTTGGCGACCCAGCCCGC
>JALYNC010000191.1 GCA_030773415.1 Actinomycetota bacterium | reverse complement strand
TCTCCTCCCGCAGCTCGGCCGCGGCGAGCTCCGGCGCGGACCCCTGCACACCGGCGCCCCAGGAGCCCTGCGGGAACTCCCAAGCGCGTCGCCTCACTGGGTACCGGTACTGCTCCACCAGCCACAGCCCATCCTCGTCACGAGGGATGACCAGTGCGAAGTCCGGCTTGTCGACGACGCCGAACACCCCGGCTGACCCGTCCGGGCGCCGTACCTCGTCCTCGCGCACCACCATCCAAGCGTTGCGGTAGACCTCGCGGCTGCGCACCGTCTCCACCCCCGGACCATAGCCAGGTTCGCGAGCCAGCACCGCCAAGGGAAGGTCCATCGGGACACTGTTCCGCTTGAGGATCGTCCGCCGGGAATGTGATCCCGACGAGGTGCCCACCCGGCTCCGGCTTGACCACCCGCTGGTAGAGCTACCTGCTGGCGCTCGCGAAAGGATGACTGATGCGGATCGCGGTGTTGTCGGACGTGCACGGCAACCTCGGGGCGCTGCAGGCGGTGCTGGATGACGTTGCGGGCCAGTCGGTTGACGTCACGGTGAATCTCGGTGACCTGCTGTCGGGCGGTCTGCAGCCTCGCGAGACCGCCGACCGGCTGCTGGCTGTTGACCTGCCGACGGTCCGCGGTAACTACGAGCGGCAGGTGCTCACCGTCCCGCCGGAGCAGATGAGCGCCTCGGATCGGCTGGCGCACGACACGATCAGCGATGCGCACCGGGCCTGGATGGCGTCCCTGCCGCTCACCCTCGAGCTCGCCGACGGCGTCCTGGCCTTCCACGGCTCGCCCACGGACGACCTGACCTACTTGCTGGAGACAGTCGAGCCGGGCGGTGCGCGCCCCGCGACTGAGCAGGAGGTGCTGGACCGGCTGGGCGACACCGCCGACCGACCACTGCTGCTGTGCGGGCACACGCACCGGCAACGGACGAGGCGGCTGCTGAGCGGCGCGACGGTCGTCAATCCGGGCAGCGTCGGCTACCCGGCCTACGCCGACGATCAGCCTTACCCGCACGTGATGGAGGCCGGAACCCCGCACGCGAGGTACGCCGTCGTCGACGACGCCACCGGCCGGTGGGAGGTCCACTTCCACGCGGTCATCTACGACTGGGAGCACGCAGCAGAGGTCGCCGAGGGCAACGGTCGCCCGGACGTGGCCAGAGCCCTACGTACCGGCCGGGCCTGACCCGTTTGACGATTGGCTACCGGACGCTGTGCCCATGGCCTTCCTCGTGTTCGGGCCTGGGCACTCCCATCGCGTTGGGGTACGGCAGCTGCGTGCTGGCGGCCAGCGCCAGCGGCTCGAGGAGTTGGGCGAGCTTGACGCGCTCCGCCGGGGCCAGGGCTTCGTACGCCGGCGCGGTCAGCCGGTCCGTCAGCACCTCGACGTCGCGCAGGTCCCTGCCGCGGACGCGTTCAGCGGCGTCCTGCCAGGACTGGTCGTCCCAGCCCCGGTGCTGCTGCTGCTGGACGTCGACCTGGTTGCCCTGCAGCAGGTGCGGTTCGGGCCACACCAGCCCGGCAACGGCGACCGCTGCGAGGTGCCCGTCGCCGCGGTACTCACGCAGGACCGTGCAGTCGTGCCAGAGCGCCGCCAGTGGCTCGTCGGGGCGGGGCAGCCCGGTCTGCGCGGCCGCCATGGGCCGGCCCGGGAGCGGTAGCGCGCGCACGCACCGCCCGGTCAGCTCTGCCGCCGCGACGGTGGGCAGCGGGTTCTCGCCGAGCAGCCGACGCAACGCGGCGACAGCTCCGGCCAGCCGCGCCGCCTGGACCTGTGGCGGCGTCGCGACCGACCACACCTGCGGAACGGCCCGGGCGACCATCTCCGGGGCGAACCCGCCGAAGAGGGCGGTGACGAGTTCGGGTCCGGCCGGGCCCAACGGGGCGGCCCGGCTGGCGAAGTAGCCCCGCCAGTACCCCCGTAGACCCAGCTCGGCGTAGGCCGCTTGAGGCTCGGGTGCGAAATACACGACGGCATGGATCGACTCGACGAGCACGCCGAGCCGCCGGACCAGCTCGAGGTCGTCCGGCACCGCCACGTCAGCATCCTCCCTCGCACACCCGCAGCAAGTCGCCTGACGCTCAAGCGGAGGCTGTCCCGGTAGGCGTTCGCTGAGTGGGACGACTGGCGTCGTGCGGATCGACCGCCGCGCGACCGGCTGAGACGACGGCGTGGATGCTGGAGAACGTGCTTGTTCGCCAACGTCGCGATGAGGACCTTCCCAGCTGTGTCCGAGCCCTGGCGGCCGTGCACGCCGCGGACGGCTACCCGATGCGCTGGCCGACGGACCCCGCGGGATGGCTCTGCCCGCCCGGGCTAGCCCCCGTCTTTCAGGATGAATTCGACGGCTTGATCACCGGCGGTTGTTGATCTTGTTTGGGTATGGGGCGTGCGGGGGCGCCGGCGCGGTGTCCGGTGTCTCCGTGATCTTCGGCGGTGGTGAGTT
>JALYNC010000190.1 GCA_030773415.1 Actinomycetota bacterium | reverse complement strand
CGTCGGCTTCCGCGCCGAGGTCGACCACCAGCTGGAAGCACTCGCGATTGAGCTGGTTGATCCGGGCGTCCTGGCGGACGAGGTCGTTGGCCAGCGCGACGTCGCGGGTCTCGAACGCCACCTTGGACTGGGTAACCTGCGACGCCGCGCAGCGGCCCATCTCCTCGACGCGCTCGAGCAGCTCCTGCTGGACGGGCGGCTGCGTGCCGGTCAGCGGCAGCACCTTGGCGATGTTGACGCACTGGTCGCCGATGCGCTCGGCGTGGCGGATGACGTGCAACAGCGCCGCGACGAGCCGCAGGTCGCTGGCCACGGGGGCCTGGCGGGCGAGCAGCGAGAGGATCCCCTGGTGGACCTCCATGTAGCGGCCATCGACGCGGTCGTCGTCCATGATCACCAGGCCGGCGAGCTCGATGTCCTGGTGATGAAGCGACTCCATCACCCGGTTGAGCGTTCCCACCACCATGTCGAGCGCCCCGAGCGTCTGCTCCTCGAGCCCGCGCAGCTCTTCCTGGAAGCGGGTCCGGAGCGACTCGGGCACTGTCATGCGACCCCTACCCCACCTTGCCGGTGACGTAGTCCTCCGTGCGCTTGTCGGCCGGGTTCTGGAAGATCCTGGTCGTCTTGTCGTACTCGACCACCGCGCCCGTCCGGTGGCCCGAGTCGCCGTCGAGCTCGACGGTGAAGAAGGCCGTCATGTCCGAGACGCGCGCGGCCTGCTGCATGTTGTGGGTGACGATGACGATCGAGTAGCGCTCCTTGATGTCGAGCATCAGGTCCTCGATCGCCGCGGTCGAGATCGGGTCGAGCGCCGAGGCGGGCTCGTCCATGAGGATCACGTCGGGCTCGATGGCCAGCGCGCGGGCGATGCACAGGCGCTGCTGCTGACCGCCGGACATGCCGAACGCGTTCTCCTTGAGCCGGTCCTTGACCTCGTCCCACAGCGCGGCCCGGACCAGCGCGCCCTCGACGATCTCGTCCAGGTCGCCCTTCATGCCGAGCACGCGCGGACCGAAGGCGACGTTCTCGTAGATCGACTTGGGGAACGGGTTCGGCTTCTGGAACACCATGCCGATCCGCCGGCGAAGTTCGATGACGTCGACGCGGGCGTCGTACATGTCTTGGTCGTGGTACAGCGCCTTGCCCTGCACCTCGGCGCCCGGGATGAGGTCGTTCATCCGGTTCAGGCAGCGCAGCACCGTGCTCTTGCCGCAGCCGGACGGACCGATAAGGGCGGTGATCTCGCGGAATCCAAAATCGAGCGCGACATCCTCGACGGCGACCTTGCCGGAGTAGGAGACGCCGAGGTCCTGCAGCCGGATCACCGGGTCCACCACGCCGTCGGCCTTGTCGGCACTCGACGTCTGCGCGGCGAACGACGGCGGCGTTTGGTTCTCGGGCACTCTGCTCCCAGTGCTGCCTGTGCTGCCCGGGTTCCCGATGCTGTGGCCGGAGTTCGCGTGCGCGGACCGGTCCGGGGTGGGAGCGGGAGGCGTGGTGAAGGTGCGGGTCGTCATAGGTCTACCACCGCTTCTGGAACTTGTTGCGCAGCACGATCGCGGCGCTGTTGAGGACGAGCAGAATGGCGAGCAGCACGATGATCGCAGCGGCGGCCAGGACGGGGAACTCGGCCTGCGACCGGCTGACCCAGCTGTAGATCTGCAGGGGAAGCACGGTGAACTGGCTCTGCATTCCGGTCGGGTTGAACGTGATGAACGTGATTCCGCTCACCAGCAGGAGGGGGGCGGCCTCCCCGATGGCTCGCGACAGCGCAAGGATCGTGCCGGTGGCGATGCCCGGAACGGCCGCCGGAAGGACCTGCCGCCAGACGGTCTGCCACCGGGTCGCCCCGAGCGCCAGCGCCCCCTGGCGGATGTTCTGCGGAACGGCCCGCAGCGCCTCGCGGGCCGACAAGATGACGATCGGCAGTACCAGCAGGGTCAGGGTCAGCGACCCGGCGAGCACGGTGGGCCCGAGCCCCAGCCCCCGGACCAGAAAACCCAGCGCAAGGATGCCGTAGATGATCGAGGGGACTGCAGCCAGGTTCTGGATGTTGACGGCGATCAGGCGGTTGTACCAGCGGCTCTCGTCCGCGTACTCCTCGAGGTACACAGCCGATCCGACGCCGATGGGCACCGTGAACAGTGCCGTGAAGCCGATCACCCACAGGGTGCCCATAATCGCCGATTGAGCACCTGCCCGGATCGGGTTCGATGAGGGAAAGCGCTGGAACAGCTCCGCATTGAGCCGGGGGGCGCCCGTGACGAAGACGTCCACCAGCAAGGTCACCAGGGACAGAACACCGACCGCCAGGCAGGCGGCGAGCACGATCCGGAACGCCAGCCCCTGGACCGCCCGGATGCGCGGCTGCGGCGGAATCGCCCGGGCCTCGGACCTCGCCACCTCGGTCAGCGCGGCGCTCACTCGTACACCTCGCGGAACCGCCGGACGAGCCGGATGGACAAGATGTTCATCAACAGCGTCGACACGAACAGCAGAGACCCGACCGCGAAGATCGTGTCGTAGCCGATGGTGCCCACCGGCTGGTCGCCGGACGCGGCCTGGGCGATGAAGGACGTCATGGTCTGGGAACCCTCCCGGGGGTCCAGGCTCAATCTCGGCGTGGATCCGGCCGCAACAACCACGATCATGGTCTCGCCCAGCGCACGCGAGATGCCCAGGATGACCGCCGCAACGATGCCCGACAGCGCCGCCGGGAACACCACGGTGCGCGTCACGGTCGCCGACGTGCTGCCGAGCGCGTAGGCGCCGTCCCGCAGGGTCCTGGGAACGGCGCTCATCGCGTCCTCTGACAACGATGCGATCGTGGGGATGATCATGATCCCCATGACCAGACCGGCTGACAACGCGTTGTACGTCCCCGGCGGCTCGTCGCCGGGCCACAGGTCGCGCATCAGCGGCGTCAGGAAGGTCAGGGCAAAGAAGCCGTAGACCACCGTCGGAACTCCGGCCAGCAGCTCGAGGATGGGCTTGAAGATCTTCCGCGACCGGTCTGCCGCGAATTCACTGAGGTACGCCGCCGCGCCGAGGCCGAGCGGAACCGCGACCACCAGCGCGATCACGGTAATGAGCAACGTTCCTGCGACGAGCGGGAGGACGCCGAAGTTCTTGTCGGCGAACAGCGGGGTCCACACCGTGCCGAGCAGGAACTCCGAGATCGGCACCTGACGGAAGAACCCGATGGTGGGCACCGAAAGCGCGACGACGATGCCCACGGTGGTGAGCACGCTCAATCCGGCGCAGGCAGCCAAGGCACCCTGAATGATCTTCTCGCCGTAGCCCGGCCGAGCCCGCCGCAGAATGCTCTCTGCGTCGGGCCCGGCCGGCACGCGGGTTGTTGCGGTCATGGCGTGTCTGTCTCGCTACCCGTGCTAGGAGGTGGCGCTGGCGGTCGGCTCAGCGCCGGCCTGCGACTTCAGCTGCTGGACCTTGTCCTTGAGCTCCGTCGTCTGCTCATCGGTGAGCGGAACGAACAGGGCTTCCTCGGCGATGGCAGCGGTGTTCTCGGCAACGTACTCGATGAACGCCTCACCCTCCGGCCGCTCGAGCAGATCCGCCGTGGGGTAGATGAACAGCGGCCGGGACAGCGGCTTGTAGGTACCGTCCTGGACCGTCTCGACGCTGGGAGCTACGCAGCCGTCCCCGCCGTCGACCTCCAGGGCCTTCATCTTGTTCTGGTTCTGCTCAAAGTAGGAGAAGCCGAGGTAGCCGAGCGCGCCCTCGTCACCGGCGACACCCTGGACCGTGACGTTGTCGTCCTCGGTGGCGTTGTAGTCGGTGCGGCTGGCGCCTTCCTCACCGTTGATCTCGTCGGTGAAGTAGTCGAACGTGCCCGAGTCCGTGCCGGCGCCGTACAGCTTCATCGGCAGGTCCGGGAAGCGGGGGTCCACCTGCTTCCAGTTGTTGACCTTGGAGCCGGGTGCCCAGATCTTCTTCAGCTGCGCCGTGGTGATGCAGTCCAGGAAGTCGGCTTCCTTGTTGACCACGATCGACAGGGCGTCGTTCGCCACCGTCAGCTCCTGGTACGTGACGCCCTTGGCTGCACAGGCGGCCTTCTCCTCGTCCTTGATCGGGCGGGAGGCGTCGGAGATGTCGGTCTCGCCGGCGCAGAACTTCTTGAACCCGCCACCGGTACCGGAGGTGCCGACCGTCACCTGGACGCCCGAGTTCTCCTCGCGGAAACGCTCGGCGGCCGACTCGGCCAGCGGGGCAACGGTGCTGGAGCCATCCACGCGGATCGTTCCGGACAGTCCGTCACCGCCGGAGCCGTTCTGACCGGCCTCGGCGCCACCGCAGGCGGACGTCGCCAGCAGGAGGCCGATAGCCGCGGTAGCGAGCCGGCCCCGCTTGTGTAGGTCAACCACTGAGTCCTCTTTCGCTTAGCTGTGTGGTGAACACAAGGTAGGCAAGCCACATGGCGGCCCACCGGCGGCCATGTGAACGGGAAGTGAACGGTGCTGGGCCGACCGGGTGATGTTTGCGAGTCGAGACGCAGCAAAAGCCCAGGAAGCCCACATAACGGACACGCGTCGCGGTCCCGGAGACGGCGGGAGGCGCGATTCTTCTCAGTCGTTTCTCGGCAGCCGGATCGGCGGAAATGAGCCGGTCGCCGCCTCGAGCACCATGAGTTGCGCGGCGGAGTTCGGCGGGGTCGACCGCCGGGCCAGTGCCTGCAGCGCCACGGACGTCCCGACGTCCCGGCCGGCTTCCTCGGACATCAGCCAGCGCACCTCCAGCAGGTCGCAGAACGCCTGCGTGAGGTCCGCTCCCGCGTCCGCCAGCCGGCGCACCCGGTCCAGGCCCGGCCGGTAGACCTCGGCCAGCCAGCGCACGCCCGCCTCATTCAATGACAGCGGCCGCAGCTGCCGGCGCTGCAGCTCCGCGGCGTACGAACGCAGATCGTTGAGCAGCACCGTGGCCTGACCCTCGCCGACGGCCAGCCCGGTGGCCTCCCTCAGCTGTTCGGCGTGGAACTGCCGGCCCGCGACGGCGACAGAAACCGACAGCTGGTCGCCCACCTGCGTCGGGCTGAGGGTTACCTCGTCGACGGCGTACCCCAGGTCGTTGATCCGGCGGATGTGCGCGGCCACCTGCAACCGGTCGGAAAAGCCGATGGTCGGCTCGCAGTGCAGCTCGGCCCACAGGCCGCGGTAGCGCTCGGCCACCGTCGAGGCGGCCCGATGATGCTCGTCGAAGTCGACGTCTTGCTCGAGCCTGGCGGCAACGTCCATCAGACCGCCCGTGACGTTCTCTACCAGGATGTCGAGGTCGTAGGCCCGCTGACCGTCGCTCAGGATGGGATGGACGCGGCTCGTCTCGGCGTCGACCAGGTACGCCTGGAGCACCTGGCCATCCCGCTTGAACAACGTGTTGGCCAGCGAGCAGTCGCCCCAGTAGATCCCGTTACGGTGGAGCTCGACGAGCAGCATGGCCATGGCGTCCAGCAGCCGCTCACGGTGCCTGACCAGGTCGGGCGGAAGGCGCAGGAACAGTCGCCGGTACTGCCACGAACCCTCCAGATACTCGGTGATCAGCACCGCCTCGCCGTGCGGCTGCTCGACCATCCCGACCGGAGCGACGGCAGGCAGGCGGCGTCGCTGCAGTTTGCGCAGGACGTCGTACTCCTGCCGCGCCACGCGGGGCGGCATCTCCTTGAGCGCGTACAGCCGGTCCGCGATCTCGACGAAGCGCACGAGATGCCGGCTTGGTCCCACGGGAACGTCGCGCAGCGCCACCTCGGTGGCGTCCCACTCGGCCAGCGGACGTTCCCAGGGCAGGGAGAGCAGGCCGGTGGACGCTGGGCCGGGGCGGATCGACAGACGCGGCACCACTGTCACCAGGCCAGTGTGCGCCCGAAGATAGCCGACAGGCGAGACTGCTGAGGTGAACTCCTCCGCCCCGGACCGCGCGGCGACAGAGATCACTGTGCGCCGCTATGACGCATCGGAGTGGCCCCGGCTGCGTGAACTGCGGCTCGCGGCGCTACGGGACAGCCCGCTGGCCTTCCTGGAGACCTACGAGTTCGCGGCCGGGCGTCCTGACAGCTACTGGCAGGAGCGGGCCCGGCGGGCGACGACCGGCGACGATCTGGTCATGTTCATTGCGGAGCAGTCCGGCAGGTGGATCGGCATGGCCGGTGGCCAGCAGGTCGGCGACCCGCCGGACCGCGTGGACGTGGTCTCGGTGTGGGTCGACCCGGCCCACCGTGGCGGGCCGGCAGCGCGCGCCCTGCTGGCCGCAGTGCTGGACTGGGCGGCCGGGGCGCCGGCCGTCGGCCTGTGGGTGCACGAGGACAACGACCGGGCACGCGCCTTCTATCGCCGCCGCGGCTTCACCGAGACGGGTCGCACCGCGCCCTACGTGGTGGACCCGTCCCGCGACCAGATCGAGATGGAGCTGACGGCGGTCAGCCGCCGGCCACCGCGGGAATGATCGAGACGGAGGTGCCGTCCGCAGTCGGGGTCTCCAGGCCGCCGGCGAACCGGACGTCCTCGTCGCCGACGTAGACGTTGACGAAACGCCGCAGCTTGCCGTCGTCGTCGAGGACACGGCCGGCGATTCCGGGGTGATCGGCGTCCAGGGACTTGAGGACCTCCGCGAGCGTGGTGCCCTCGGCGGGGACCTCCGCCGCTCCTCCGGTCAGCGGCCGAAGAATCGTCGGAATCCGCACCGTCACGCTCATGCCAGTCCTGCCTCTCGGAATGCCGTCAGGGACGGCGGAATCGTCACTGTCGGCCCCTCGGCGCCTTCGAGGGCGTCCATCGTCTTGAGCCCGTCGCCGGTGTTGAGGATTACCGTCTCGGCCTGCGGGTCGAGCTGACCGCTCGCCAGCAGCTTGCGCAGCGTCGCGACGGTCACCCCACCGGCGGTCTCCCCGAAGATCCCCTCGGTCCGGGCCAGCAGCCGGATACCGTCCACGATCTCCGCGTCCGTGACGTCCTCCACCGCGCCACCGGTGCGCCGGGCCACATCGATCGCGTAAGGGCCGTCCGCCGGGTTGCCGATCGCGAGGGACTTCGCGATTCCGGAGGGCTTGACGGGCTGCGGCACCTCATGCCCGGCCTTGAAGGCCGTCGCCACCGGCGCACAGCCGATCGCCTGGGCGCCGAAGACCTTGTACGGCGACTGCTCCACCAGACCCAGTTCGCCGAGCTCCCGGAACGACTTGTCAATCTTGGTGAGCAGTGAACCGGACGCGATGGGGACGACGACCTGTTCCGGCAGGCGCCAACCCAGCTGCTCGGCGATCTCGTAGCCCATCGTGCGGGACCCCTCGGCGTAGAAGGGCCGCAGGTTGACGTTCACGAAGGCCCACGGCAGCTCGCCGGCCACCTCCGCGCACAGCCGGTTCACGTCGTCGTACGACCCGGACACCGCCACCAGGGTTCCCCCGTAGACGGCCGTCATCACGATCTTGCCCGCCTCCAGGTTGGACGGGATGAACACGACGGACCGCATGCCGGCGCTGGCTGCCGCTGCCGCTACCGCGTTGGCGAGGTTGCCCGTCGAGGCGCACGAGAGGGCCTCGAAGCCGAGGGCACGCGCGGCCGTGGCGGCGACGGCCACCACGCGGTCCTTGAACGAGTGCGTCGGGTTGCCGCTGTCGTCCTTGACGTACAGCGAGCGCATACCGAGTTCACGGGCCAGGTTGTCGGCCTTTACCAGCCGGGTGCCGCCGACACCCAGGTCGACCCAGGCGGACCGGTCAGTGGGCACCGGCAGCAGGCCGGCGTAGCGCCAGATGTTGTTCGGGCCGGCCTGGATCGACTCGCGGGTGACCTTGGCCAGGGCGGCCGCGTCGTAGCTGATCTCCAGCGGCCCGAAGCAGAGCTCGCAGACGTGCGCGGGCCCGAGCGGATAGGTGGACGCGCACTCGCGACAGGTCAGGCACTCGGCGGGGCCGAAGGCTGCGGTCGGTGGGGCGTCAAGAACTGATGTCATGTGCGAGGCCTCTCTCCTCATCTTCCCCGCAGGGTGCGGGACGGATTTAGCACCTGCCGCGCACGGGCCTCGATAGAGACGTGTCGCGGTGGTTGCCGGGGCTTCAACGGGCCGTTTCCCTCTGCCCCTCTTGATGAGCGGTATGAAGTTGTGTTGACGAGCGGTATGAAGCTGCGTTCACGAGCGGTATTGCGCTGTTGTCCGGCGCCCGTCCGGCGGCCCCTGGGGCCCCGGCTGCAGCGCACAGAGCCTCCATTGTCGCTGATCGGGGCCCGACCCGTCAACGCGGATGCCGTTGTCCGTCCGGTCCGCACGCCGACGGCCGGACCGCTCCGGGCCAGGCGCATTCCGGCGCTACAGTCGCCTCAGTGTCAGGTGCTGAGGCACCGCACCTGCTGGTTGCGGTGGTTGGGATCCTAATCTCGACGGGGTTGGCTCTTACAGTCGGCGCCGCTCGTGAGGGCTGGCGATCATGCGTTGTGCCGCTTCGTCCGCGCGCTCAAGCGGCGCCTCGCGTCGTCTTCACGACCCTGCTGAACACCGACGACGCAGCCGCGGCACCCAAACCGCTGGCTGCTTGACATAGGAGCAACGGATGGGCTCGAGCGAGGGGGGCGGCGGCGCCGCCGTGCTGCTCGCATCCAACCGCGGGCCGGTCTCGTTCTCCGAGGCGGTCGACGGTCAGCTGTGGCTTCGCCGCGGTGGTGGCGGACTGGTGTCCGGCTTGTCGGCGGCCGGCAGCCAGGAGGTGCTCTGGACCTGCGCAGCGCTGTCGGACGCGGATCGGCAGGCCTCCCGTGCCGCGCCTGGCGGCCGGCTGGACCGGGCCGGCTACGACACCGGGGCTCCGGCAGTGCGGATGCTGAACATCGACCCGACCGTGTTCCGCCGGGCGTACAACGGCATCGCGAACTCGACCCTGTGGTTCGTCAACCACTCCCTGTACGACGCGGCATTCCAGCCCCTGTTCGACCGGCAGTTCCGCCAGCAGTGGCAGGCGTACGGGCAGTACAACGACCTGTTCGCGGCCGCCCTGTCCGAGGACGCGGCGCCCGGCGCGCGCGTCGTGGTGCAGGACTACCACCTCACATTGGCGCCGGAGCAGCTGCGGCGGCGCCGGCCGGACGTGCGCATCGGCCACTTCTCCCACACCCCCTGGGCATCGCCGGAGGCGTACTCGGTCCTGCCGACGGACGTAGGCCGCCAGGTGCTGCTCGGCATGCTCGGCGCGGATCGCGTCGGCTTCCTGACACCCCGCTGGGCGGCCGCCTTCTTGAACTGTTGCGAGGCGTTCCTGCCGGCCGCCGTGGACCGGCAAGCCGGCACCGTCACCGTGGACGGCCGCACCTGCGCGGTCAGCGTGCACCCGCTGGGTGTCGACGCGGAGGCACTGCGCGCCCGGGCCGGCCAAGGGGACGTGGCGTCCCGGCGCACGGCCCTGAAGGAAGCGGTCGGCGGGCGACGGCTGATCGTGCGGATCGACCGCGCCGAGCTGTCCAAGAACATCGTCCGCGGCCTGGCCGCCTACGCGGACCTGCTCCGCGAGCACCCCGAGTGGCGCGAGCAGGTGGTGCACCTCGTCGTGGCCTACCCCAGCCGCCACGATTTGCCGGAGTACCGCGAGTACGCGGCGGCGGTGCAGCGCATCGCCAAGTCCATCGAGGACGAATTCGCGACTCCGGGCTGGACTCCGGTGCTCCTCGAGGTCAACGACGACTTCGCCCGGTCGCTCGCCGCCTACCAGCTCGCCGACGTCCTGGTGGTCAATCCGATCAAGGACGGCATGAACCTGGTGGCGAAGGAGGCGGTGGCTCTGTCAGCGGACGGGTGCGCCTTGGTGCTGTCCCGGGAAGCTGGAGCGGCGGAGCAGATGGGCGACGATGCCCTGCTGGTCAACCCGTTCGACGTCGTCGAGACCTCGGCGGCCCTGCACCGGGCGCTGCTGCTCCCCGAGGCCGAGCGGCGCGCGCGCTGTGACCGGCTGCGGACGTGGGCCGGCGTGCAGGCGCCGCAGCAGTGGTTCGCCGACCAGCTGGCCGAACTGTGATGCGAGCTGTGCCAGGGCCGTGACGCAAGACGCGGTAGGTCCTATCCGGCGCCGACGGCGGCTGTCAGCCGGGTGAGCAGAGCGACCACGCCGTCCGCCCCGTCGACTACGAGGTCCGCGCGGTCGGCCACCACGGATACCTCGGCCGAGCCGGCACACACCAGCACCCCCGGAATACCGCGACGGCGCAGTTCCTCTACTGCGTCGAACGCGGGAAGGTCCCCGAGATCGTCTCCGGCGAAGACCACCGAGCCGCAGCCGCGCTCGTCCGCGAGATCCAGCAGGGCCCGGCCCTTGTCGATCCCCGGCGGACGCAACTCGAGGACGTACCGCCCCGCCACAATCTCGAGCCCGTTCTCGGCGGCCACTGAGCGCAGTTTCGGCTCCACCACTGCAAGGGCGGCGTCCGGGTCGGGCTCGCGACGGGTGTGCACCGCCAGCGCGTGGCGCTTGTCCTCCAGTGCCCCCGGCTGCAGCCCGACCGAGGCCAGGATTTCCGGCACCTCTCGCAGGGCCGCACGCACTCCCGCGCTCACCTCAGGGCTGGACAGCTCTCCCGTCTCGGCGCTCCAGCGCTCCAACCCGTACTGACCGCAGATCACCAGCCGATCGAGCCCGGCGGCACCCGTCACCCCGCCAAGCCGCAATACATCGTGGACCGGCCTCCCGGTGATGATCGCGACGGTGCCCACCACCGCGGCCAGCGTTCCCAGTGCCCGGACCGCCTCGGGATGCGGCACCGCTGCCGCTGGATCGTCGATGATCGGGGCGAGGGTTCCGTCGTAGTCCACGGCGACAAGGGCCCGGGCGGGATCGGCGAGCAGCGCCGCCAGTCCGGCGCTGCCTGCCGGTGTGCGCGCGTCGGGCAGGGTCATGGCGTCAACCTACCGACCCGGGTGGCAG
>JALYNC010000189.1 GCA_030773415.1 Actinomycetota bacterium | reverse complement strand
GGCAGGATCATCGGACGGCGGCGGTAGGTGTCGCTGACCCAGCGACCGACGGTCCGGCGGATGAGCTGCTGCAACTGGTGGGCGTCGGACATCCCCTCGGAGGCCGCGACCTCAAGCGCGCGCTCGATGATGTCCGGAACAGCCTTGAAGGCGTCCTGCTCACCGCTGACGCCGCGGCTGGAGATGTGCGGGGCGCTGGCCAGCTTGCCGGTGACGGAGTCGACCACGACGACGATGGTCACGAAGCCCTCGTCACCCAGGATGCGACGGTCCTTCAGCGAGGACTCCCCGATGTCGCCGACCACCAGGCCGTCGACGTAGACGTAGCCGCAGGGCACCTTGCCGGTGATGGCGGCCCGGCCGTCGACCAGGTCGACCACCACACCGTCGTCAGCCAGGACCACCTGCTCGGGCGGCACGCCGGTGGCGTACGCCAGCTCCGCGTGCGCCCGCAGGTGCCGCCACTCACCGTGGATCGGCATCACGTTGCTGGGCCGCGTAGCGTTGAGCACGTACAGCAACTCGCCGGCGGCGGCGTGCCCGGAGACGTGCACCCGGGCGTTGCCCTTGTGCACCACGGTGGCTCCCCACCGGGACAGGCCGTTGATCACGCGGTAGACCGCGTTCTCGTTGCCGGGGATCAGGCTGCTGGCCAGCACGACGGTGTCGGCGGCCTCAATGCGGATCTGGTGGTGGTCGCGGTTCGCCATCCGCGACAGCGCCGACAGCGGCTCCCCCTGCGACCCGGTGGAGACCAGCACCACCCGGTCGCCCGGCAGGTCGTCGATCTCCTTGAGGTCGACGATCAGACCCGGTGGAATCTTCAAATAGCCCAGATCACGGGCGATGCCCATGTTGCGCACCATGGAGCGACCGACGAACGCTACGTGCCGGTCGTACTTGTGCGCGGAGTCGAGCACCTGCTGCACGCGGTGCACGTGGCTGGCGAAGCAAGCCACGATGATCCGCTGCTTGGCGGAGGCGAAGACGCCGTCCAGCACCTTGCCAATCTCGCGCTCGCTGGTGACGAAGCCAGGCACCTCAGCGTTGGTGGAGTCGCTCATCAGCAGGTCGACGCCGTCGGCGCCGAGCCGGGCGAAGCCACCGAGGTCGGTGAGCCGGCCGTCCAGCGGCAGCTGGTCCATCTTGAAGTCACCGGTGTGCAGCACCACGCCGGCCGTGGTGCGGATGGCGATGCCCAGGGCGTCCGGGATCGAGTGGTTGACCGCGAGGAACTCGCACTCGAACGGGCCGAACCGCTCGCGCTGGCCTTCCTTGACCTCCAGCGAGTACGGCTTGATCCGGTGCTCCTGCAGCTTGCCCTCGAGCAGCGCCAGGGTCAGCCGCGATCCGACGACGGGCAGATCGGGCTTTTCGCGCAGCAGGAACGGCACGGCGCCGATGTGGTCCTCGTGGCCGTGGGTGAGGACGATCGCCTCGACCGTGTCGAGCCGGTCCCGGATGTAGGAGAAGTCGGGAAGGATCAGATCGACGCCAGGCTGCTCCACCTCCGGAAACAGCACCCCGCAGTCGACGATCAAGAGCCGTCCGGAATGCTCGAAGACGGTCATGTTGCGACCGATTTCCCCCAGCCCGCCGAGCGCGACGATGCGCAGCCCGTTCTGGGGCAGGGCGGGGGGCGGACCCAGCTTGGGGGTTGGGTGACTCACAGGTCGATACCTACTGCCTTTGCGTCTGCGCGGAGTTGTTCGATCTCTTCGGGGGTGGCGTCCACCAGCGGCAAGCGCACCGAACCGGCCGGCAGGCCCATCAGGTTCAGCGCCGCCTTGGTGAGGATTACTCCCTGGGTGCGGAAGAAGCCGGTGAAGACGGGCAGCAGTTCCAGATGCAGCTGGCGCGCCCGTGCCACGTCGCCGCTGTGGAAGGCGCGGATCATCTCGCCGGTCCGGACGCCGACCACGTGCGTCGGCACGCCGACGACCCCGACGGCTCCGACGGACAGCAGCGGGAGGGTGAGCGCGTCCTCGCCGGAGTAGACGGCCAGATCGCTACGGGACTGCAGCCACGCTGCGGCCACCAGGTCGCCCTTGGCGTCCTTGACCGCGGTGATGCGCGGGTGCTCGCTCAGCCGGACGAGGGTGTCGGTGGCGATGGGCACCGCTGACCGGCCCGGGATGTCGTAGAGCATCACCGGCAGGTCGGTGGCGTCCGCGATGGCGGTGAAGTGCGCGAACAGCCCGCTCTGCGGCGGCTTGTTGTAGTACGGCGTCACGGCCAGCAGACCGTGCGCGCCGGCCCGCTCGGCAGTGCGGGCCAGCTCCAGCGAGTGGACAGTGTCGTTGGTGCCGACACCGGTCACCACCGATGCCCGGTCGCCGACGGCTTCGAGCACCGCGCGCAGCAGGCGCTCCTTTTCGGCGTCGGTGGTGGTGGCCGACTCCCCCGTCGTGCCACTGATCACCAGGCCGTCGCACCCACCGTTGTCCACCAGATGAGTGGCGAGCCGTGCGGCCCCATCGGTGTCGAGGGAGCCGTCCCCGGCGAAGGGGGTGACCATGGCCGCGAGCACGGTGCCGAACGGACCACCAGCAGGCGCCGGGCCGCGTGCGCCGAGGTCCGGAGCTGCGGTCGGATCGGGCGCGGTCATGGGTCCACGCTACCGCGAACGGCGGAATGGCCTCGTCACGGACTGACCCGGCCGAAGTCGCAGAACGCCTCGTAGGTGATCGGCATGGCGGCGGCGAAGTGCTGCTCCATCCGCTCCGCCACCATCTCGATCTCCCGCTGCGGATAGGACGGGAAGTGCGAACCCTCCCGCTTGGTCCTCAGCGACAGGAAAGACATCAGCGCCCGGGCGTTGCACGTGGCGTACATCGTCGAGTACGTGGCGACCGGCAGCACGCCGCGCGCCACCTCCCGCGCCACACCGGCGGCCAGCATGTTCTGGTAGGCCGAGTACGCCGCCCGGCAGCTGTCCTTCGTGGCCGACACGACCAGCTCGTACTGCTCCGCGGTGCCCGGAACGAACTCGTACTGCCCCGGCCTGCCCTGCTGCACCAGGTTCCGTTCGGGTGCCGGGACGTAGAACACCGGCCGCAGCTCCCGGTACCGCCCGCTCTCCTCGTTGTAGGAGAACGTGCGGTGCCGCATGAACTCCCGGAACACGAAGATCGGAGCCGACACCAGGAACGTGAAGCTCGTGTGCTCGAACGGCGTGCCGTGCCGCGAGCGCATCAGGTAGCGCACCAGACCCCGGGAACGCTCCGGATCCTCGGTAAGGGCATCGAGGCTCATCTCCGCGGTCGTGGACACGCGGGCGGCCCAGATCACGTCGGAGTCCGCAGCGCTGGACTTCACCAGCTCCACGGTCATGTCCGAACGCCACTGCGGCTCGGGTTGGGGCGGCTCCAGCGCTGCCGCGTCGGCATCCGTGGACACGCCGGCAGCCACTTCAGTGCTCGCTGCACCCGGCCCGGGGACTGTCTGTGTCAACGCGCAGGCCCTTCCTCGACGACGCGTCGGGCGCCCCCGAGGGGCACGACGCTCGGTAGCCGCGGGACGGGGGAAGGCGGCTGCCCGACTGTACCTGCGGCGCCGGGCTCTCGGCCGAAGGAGACGTTGTGCCGCCGAGACATGCTCGGGGCGCCGAGCACCGACACCCTTAGCCGCAGTCTCCATCGACCACGCGCGCCGAGGACGGGCCGGAACGCCGTGGACATGACGGGCACTGAGCGCCGGGTCGATGCCGTGCGCCTGGTTCCACGCTCTTCCAGTCGAACGCGAGCTTCAGCGCGTTCTTACGGCCAGCGGCCCGCAGCAGCTCCGCCCGGAACGGCTCCTCCGTGGTGAGTGCTGGGTGGTTCATTCCGAGAGCCGGATGACGCGAAGCGCGTGAACAGGTCCAGGCAGCCGAAGCCGTCCCGCGCGTCGAGCCGTACGACGCCTCAAAGTCGAGCACGAACTACGGCATCAAACCGACTCCACTCTAGCTTCTTCGCCGCGCAACCGTACCGAGGTCCCGGCCTCGCGGCCTCTGCGTTGGCCGCCCAGGATTTGCCCGCGCGTAACTCTGCGTTGGCCGCCAGGGCTGCTCGGAGTGCTTGGTTGGCACGCGCCGCCGACGTTCACCTCCGGGAAGGAACCCCCTCATGCCGATGCCGCCCACCCCCGGCCGACTCCTCCCGCTGCTGGGCACGCCCGGCAGGATCCGGCCGTCCGGCCGCAGCGCAGTCACCTGCCTGTACCGCTGCGGCAACGCCTGCGCCTCGGAGCACGCAAACGACAGCGACAACTCGACGTTCGCCGACGTCCTCGCCGCGAGCATGGCCCGCCGATCGGTACTCAAGACCGGTGCCGCCGCCGCACTGGTGGTGGCCGCGTCAGGGCTGGATCTGGATCAGGCAGCGGCGACCGAGGGTGCGCCCGCACCGCTCACCTTCGCCCCGGTGAAGCCGAACACCGTCGACAACGTCGTCGTGCCGGCCGGGTATGCCAGCGCCGTGGTCGTCCGCTGGGGTGACCCGGTGGAGCCCGGCGCACCGGCGTTCAACGCGCACCGGCAGAGCGCAGCCGCCCAGGACCAGCAGTTCGGTTACAACTGCGACTACGTCGCCGCGCTGCCAGCCGGCACCGTGGACGGACACAGCCGCGCGCTGCTGGTCGTCAATCACGAGTACACCGACGAGCAGCTCATGTTCCCCGGCTGGACCGGGTTCGCGAACGCCACGCCGGAGCAGATCCGGATCACCATGGCCGCCCACGGCATGTCCGTGGTGGAGATCGAGCGGAACCTGTTCAGCGGCCGCTACCTTCGCGTCGAGCCGGCCCAGACGACCCACAATCGCCGGCTCACCACGAGCACTCCGTACCGGCTGACCGGCCCGGCGGCCGGGTCGCCACTGCTGCGGACCTCGGCCGACCCCACCGGGCGCACGGTGCGTGGCTCGCTGAACAACTGCGCGGGCGGCACGACGCCCTGGGGCACGGTGCTGTCCGGCGAGGAGAACATCGACCAGTACTTCGTGAACGGCAAGGACGCCCCGGCCGCCGAGCAGGAGGCGCTCGACCGTTACGGCTTCGACATCACCGAGCCGTGGGACCCGGAGTCCAGCCGCGGCTGGCACCGCGTCGACCCGCGCTTCGACATCGCCCGCGAACCGCACGAGCCCAACCGCTTCGGCTGGGTGATCGAGATCGACCCGTACACCCGCTCGTCACGGCCCGCCAAGCGCACGGCACTCGGCCGGCTCAAGCACGAGGGCGCCGAGGTGCGGCTGACGCAGGACGGCAGGCCGGTGGTCTACATGGGCGACGACGAGCGCTTCGAGTACATCTACAAGTTCGTCTCCTCCCGCAAGATGATGACCGCCAGTGGACCGACCGCCCGGGCACACAACGACACGCTGCTCGACTTCGGAACGCTGTTCGTGGCCCGGTTCACCGGCGACACCGAGTCGGAGGTGTTCGGCTACGGACGCCTGCCCTCGGACGGGGAATTCGACGGCACCGGTCAGTGGGTTCCGCTGGTGTCGGGCACGACGAGTCACGTGTCCGGAATGAGCGCCGCCGAGGTGCTGGTGCACACCCGCCTCGCCGCCGATGCCGTCGGCGCCACGAAGATGGACCGCCCTGAGGACATCCAGTGCAGCCCCGTCACCGGACGGGTGTACGCGGCACTGACCAACAACTCCGAGCGGACGCTCGGCCACATCTCCAAACCGAACCCCACCGGCGTGGACGAGGCCAACCCGCGGGCCCGCAGCCAGGTGAACGGCGAGCAGGGACTCACCTGGGACGAGGGGAACCGCAACGGCCACATCCTCGAGTGGGAGGAGCGGAACAACGACCCGGCGGCCACCAGCTTCCGCTGGCGCGTTTTTCTACTCGCGGGTGACCCGGCCGACCCGACCACGTACTTCGCGGGTTACGACAAGAGCCAGGTCAGCCCGATCTCCTGCCCGGACAACCTGACTTTCGACGCCAGCGGCAATCTGTGGATCGCCACCGACGGTAACCGGCTCGGCTTCCATGACGGTTTCTTCGCAGTGCCGACCGCCGGGCCGGAGCGCGGCAAGGTGCGGATGTTCCTCACCGTGCCGAACGGCGCGGAGGCATGCGGTCCGTACATCACCGGGGACGGGCAGTCGATGTTCTGTGCCGTGCAGCACCCGGGTGAGGTGGACGGCTCCACCTTTGAGAGCCCGGCCAGCTCATGGCCGGACGGGCGCCTGCCCAAGCCGTCGGTCGTCGTGGTGTGGCGACAGGCGCAGGGCAGCAAGCGCATCGGTGCCTGAGGCCGACGTCGAGCGGTTCCCTGAGGGGGCCGGCGGGCACAACGCCGGCGCAACACCCTCGACCTCAGGAGCAACGCGTGCCCGTCGCAGTGCAAGCCGCCGGATGGGGGCTGATCGCCGGCGGAGCGCTCGTGCTGGGAGCCGCCATTGCCTGGCTCGTCTCCGTCCCGACCAAGGCCATTGGGCTCATCATGGCGTTCGGAGCCGGAGTGCTCATCTCGGCGCTGGCCTTCGAATTGGTCAGCGAGGCCGCCGACGGAGGCGGACTGCTCGTCACGGCGGCAGGATTTCTGGGCGGCGCGCTGGCGTACTCAGCCGCGAACGCGGTCCTCGCCCGCCGCGGCGCTCAGCACCGCAAGCGTTCCGGCGAACGCCAGCCCACGGAGCAGGACCACTCCGGCAGCGGTGCCGCCATCGCGGTCGGTGCACTGCTGGACGGCATTCCGGAGTCGGTGGTGCTCGGCGCCAGCTTGCTGACGGGAGGCGGCGTCAGCGTCTCCGTCCTCGCCGCGATCTTCATCTCGAACGTGCCCGAGGGCCTGTCCAGCGCCGCGGGGATGCGGGCCGCTGGGCGGTCGGCCCAGTACGTGTTCGGCATCTGGGTCGGCATCGCGGCCGCCAGCGCGCTCGCCGCCTACGTCGGCTACGCGGCCCTGTCCGCAGCGCCCCCGAAGATTCTGGCCGCCATCACCGCCGTGGCCGCGGGTGCGATTCTGGCCATGATCGCCGACACCATGCTGCCGGAGGCGTACGAGAAGGCGCACCTGCTCACCGGTCTGGTGACGGCGCTGGGATTCCTCAGTGCGTTCGCGCTGTCGCAACACGGCTGAACCGCCCGCGGTCCGGTAGCCAACTGCGGCTCAGGCGTCCAGCGCGCGTCCGAGTGACGGAGCGAGCTCCCCTTGCCGCTCCACCTGCAAGGACCGCAGGCCGAGCCAGCCGGCCATGCGCCGCAGCTCGCGGGCCAGCGCCGGAGCCACCACCGCGGCGTCCGCGGAGGACTCGAGGTGCGAGGCCCGCACCAGCAGCCGGGATGCCGCCCGGTCGGCCTTGAGGTCGACGCGGGCGACCAGTCCCTCGTCCAGCAGGAACGGCAGGACGTAGTACCCGTGCACCCGGCGCGCAGCAGGCGTGTAGATCTCCAGCCGAAAGCGGAACCCGAACAGTCGCTCGGTGCGCGAGCGCTCCCAGATGAGCGAGTCGAACGGCGACAGCAGCGCCGCCGCCTCCACTCGTCGTGGCCGACGGGCGGCCGGGTCCAGGTATGCCTGCTGTCGCCAGCCCGCGACCGTGACCGGCAGCAGCTCCCCCGCCTCCACCAGCTCGGCGACACGGGCCCGGCAGTCGGCGACGGGCATGCGGAAGTAGTCGCGCAGATCGGTTTCGGTCGCGACGCCGCACGCCCGCGCGGCGATCCGGACGAGCTCGCGCTGCGCGTCTCGCTCCGGCGGGGTCGGGGCGTTGAGAACCGCCGACGGCAGCACCCGCTCGGGCAGGTCGTAGAGCCGTTCGAAGCCGCGCCGTCCTGCCGTGGTGACCGCCCCGATCCAGAACAGCCACTCCAGGGCGACCTTGCTGTCCCGCCAGCCCCACCACGGGCCGCCGCGGGCGGAGCCCTCCTGCTCCAGCTCTCCGGCCCCGACCGGTCCGCGCGCGGTCACCTCCGCCAGCACCGCGGCGATGTAGTTCGGCCGGTCCCGGGCGAGCCGCGTGGGCCGGCCCCAGGCACCGACGCCGGCGGCGGCGCGTGCCATCCGCCAGCGCAGCAACGGGTGCAGTGCCACCGGAAGCAGGGACGCCTCATGACCCCAGTACTCGAACAGGTGCCGGCGCCGATAGGTCGCGCCGTCCAGCAGATCGCGGTCGTACGCCCCGGTCCGGGAGAACGCCGGCAGATAGTGCGAGCGCACCAGCACGTTCACCGAGTCGATCTGCACCACACCGAGACGCCCGACGAGCCGCGCAACGGCCGCCGGTGTAGCAAGCGCGGGACGCGTGGCGCCGCCGAACCCTTGGGCGGCAAGAGCAACCCGGCGCGCCGCCGGCAACGACAGCGCATCTCCTCCCGGCACGACGATCCCCTCGGGTCGGTGCGCCGCCACTGCGCCCGTCCCGTTCCCCCGGGCCGGTGTGGCGACGCTGGAACAACCTGCGTAATACCTACACTGGTGGCATGGCGAACACCCTGGACGCGGCCGACCTGCTCCTGAAGTTCCTGAACACGCTGGACGTGGAGCAGGGCACGGACGAGCTGAGCACCGCGAGCGCGTTGCGCTCCTGGCTGGCCGAGCAGGGGCTGCTCGGCCGGACCGCCCGGGTGTCGCGCGAGGACCTCACGCTGGCCCTCGGCCTGCGCGGCGAGCTACGGGCCGCGCTGGGAGATCCGGCCGCACCGCGCCCGTCCCGCTCGGTGCTCGCCGCCCTGCCACTCACCGTCGTGCTGGACCAGGACGGGCAGCCGCGGCTGGAGGCGACGGGAACGGGTGCCCGCGGGGCGCTCGGCGCGATCGCGGAGGCGGTGGCCGCTGCCCAGGCGAACGGCTCGTGGGAGCGACTGAAGGTGTGCCCGGCCGAGAACTGCTCGTGGGCGTTCTACGACGCCTCGAAGAACCGCTCCCGTCAGTGGTGCACCATGGGTATCTGCGGCAACCGCAACAAGACCCGGGCGTACCGGGCGCGTCAGCGAACCGCCTGAACTCCGCTGCCCACCGCAGCGGCCCGCTCGAGGAGGTTCCGGCATGGCTGACGCCAGCGTCCGGCCCGCCGTCCCCGCCGACGCCGCCGACATCGCCGATGTCCAGGTTCGCGCCTGGCGCACGGGGTACGCGGGTCTGCTGCCCGATGAGCTCCTCAGCGCGCTGACGGTCGAGCAGGCGGAGGCGGTGTGGCGGCGGGCCATCGAAGCTCCACCCACGCCCAGACACGCCGTCCTCGTAGCGAGTGAATCGGGTCGCACGGTCGGGTTCGCGGCGCTGGGCCCGGCAGATGACGGCGATCTGGACTTCGCGACGTCCGCCGAACTGCTCGCCCTGCACGTGGACCCAGACCGCACGCGGCAGGGGCACGGCAGCCGACTGCTCAGCGCGAGCATCGACCGGATCCACAACGACGGGGGCGCCATAGCTGTGGCGTGGCTACTCGATGGGGATGTGCCGACCCGGTCGCTGTACGAGGCGTCCGGCTGGGCGGCGGATGGCTCAACCCGCAAGTTGGACGCCGGCCTGCCGATCCGCCAGATCCGGCTCCATACCGCCCTGCGCTGAGCTGCGGTGCCCCAGCTTTCACCCGACCAGCGGGCGGTTCTGCGCGACTCAGCCGCGGTCGGAGTTGCCGTCGGCGCGTACGGGCTCTCGTTCGGGGCGGTCTCGGTGGCCGCCGGCCTGTCCGTGGCGCAGACCTGCGTACTGTCGCTGCTGGCGTTCACCGGCGCCTCGCAGTTCGCGCTGGTCGGGGTGCTGGGCGCCGGTGGCAGTGCCGTCGCCGGGGTGACGACCGCCTTGCTGCTGGGTACCCGCAACCTGCTGTACGCGGTCCGGATGGCGGCTGTGATCTCCGGTGAACAGCGCTCCCGGTCCCGGCTGCGCCGCCTGGTCGGCGCGCAACTGGTGATCGACGAGTCGACGGCGATGGCACTGGCCCGGCCCGGACCGGCGCTCGCGCGACTCGCCTTCTGGTCCACCGGCATCGCGGTCTACCTGGGCTGGAACGCGGCCACGCTGCTAGGCGCGCTCGGCGCCCGGGTCCTCGGTGACCCGCGCGACCTCGGCCTTGACGCCGCGATACCGGCCGCGTTTCTGGCGCTTCTCGCGCCGCGGCTCACCACCGCCGGTCCCCGCACCGTCGCCGTGCTGGCCGCGATCGGCGCGGCGCTGCTCGTGCCGTTCACCCCCGTCGGAGTCCCCGTGCTGCTGGCGGCGGCGCTGGCCGTGGCGGTCGGCATGCTGACCCAGGGCAACCTGTCACCGGAGCCGGCGTGACGGCCGGCGCGGCGTGGGCAGCCGTGCTGGGCACGGCCGCCGGGTGCTACGTCCTGAAGCTGGCCGGGCTGTCGGTGCCCGAATCGGTGCTGGCCCGGCCGTCGGTACGCCGCGCCACCGACCTGCTGCCCGTCGGGCTGCTCGCGGCACTGATCGCCGTGCAGACCATTGGCGACGGCCGGTCGTTGCAGCTGGACGCCCGCACGGCGGGGCTGATCGCGGCGGCCGTGGCGCTGGCCCTGCGCGCACCGTTTCTGGTGGTGGTGCTGACCGCCGCGGGAGTCGCCGCGGGCATCCGCGCTGTGGCCGGATGAACCGCTGGCTCGTCGGTGCCCGGCTGCGCACGCTGCCGGCCGCAGTGGTGCCCGTTGCGGTCGGCGCCGGAGTGGCGGCCGGTGAAGGTACGCCGATCTGGTGGCGCGCCGGCGCGGCGCTGGTGGTCTCGCTCGCGTTGCAGGTCGGCACGAACTTCGCCAACGACTACAGCGACGGCGTCCGCGGCACCGACGCCGACCGGGTCGGTCCGACCCGGCTGGTGGCGAGCGGGCTGGCGTCGCCGCGTGAGGTGCTGCGGGCCACGCTGCTGGCGTTCACCGTCGCGGCCGCGGCGGGGCTGCTGCTCGCCGCGGTGACCACCTGGTGGCTGGTGGCACTGGGCGCGGCGTGCCTGGCCGCCGGCTGGTTCTACACCGGCGGCTCCAGGCCGTACGGCTACGCCGGCCTCGGCGACGTCGCGGTCTTCGTGTTCTTCGGCCTCGTCGCGGTGGCCGGCACGACGTACGTCCTGCTGGAACGGCTTCCACCGCTGGCCGTGGCCGCCGGCGTACCGGTGGGAGCACTCGCGGTGTCGCTTCTGGTGGCGAACAACCTGCGGGACCTGCCCACCGACCGGGCCGCCGGCAAGCTCACCTCGGCGGTGCGGCTGGGCGACCGGGGTACCCGCGTGTTCTACACCGCATGCCTGGGCACGGCCCTCGCCGCCGCTCCGCTGCTGGCCATCGCCCGCCCGGGCGCACTGATCGCCTTGCTCGCCGCGCCGCTCGCCGCCGGTCCGGTCCGCGGGGTACGGCGCGGTGCCAGCGGCCTCGAGCTGCTGCCGGTGCTGGCCGCCACGGGGCGGCTGCAGCTGGCCTACGGGCTGTTGTTGGCCGTCGGCCTGGCGCTGTAGCGGCTTGGTGTGCAGCGGGCGGGGGGATTGGAGCGGCCTGGCTGCTGCCGGCGCTGCAATAAGCCGCCTGGCTGTTATCGCGCTTCGCCGACCAACGTGGGTAGGAACGGCCGCATGTTCTTCTTCTTCTCGAACCGACTCGGGTGCATGGGTTCGCTCGTGCTCTCCGCCATCATCACTTTGATCTTGCTCATGATGTTCGACGTGCTGTGACGCCGCTCCTTGCGGGCTCGCCGCTGGAAGGACCGGCTGGGTTATCTGGGCTTCAAGCCGAAGCGCCGTCGGCACCGCTGGGACCGCGCAAGCGTGCTGCGTAAGGCGGCACTTCTCGTCCTTGGCTCATTTCTGATCATGGGACAGTTGCCCAACCTCTGACCGACGGAGTCATGATGGCGGCGCAGGGACCGCCTGGTTGACCGCCAGTCCAGCGGCCCACCCTCTTCCCCGGGACCCTCAGCAGGACGCCGGGAGCGTGTTGTGACCACCTCGCTCAACTTCTCGGCCTCGAGGTCGGGACCGATCCGTCGGACGAGCCGGCCCTGGCTTCGGACCGCCTTCGGAAGCGCCTCCGCCGCCTGCCACGCATTCGAGACGGAGCTCCGCAG
>JALYNC010000188.1 GCA_030773415.1 Actinomycetota bacterium | reverse complement strand
CCGGAGATCTGCTCAAACTGCGGCATCGTCAGTCGCGTGCCCGGCGGGCCACGAACGCGCCGCCACCCGCGGCCAGCAGGACGAGTCCGCTCCCGAGTCCGACGAGGGCGTTGTTGACCTCGTTGGTCTCCATTGCGCCGCCGGCACCGGTGTCAGCGCCGCCCGCGGGGGCAACGGCCAGCACGCCGCAGATCGCGGGGTCGGTCGCCTCCGTGGGCAGCGCCGGGTTCAGGTCGCTCTTCTCGGCACCGTCGTACTTGCCGCTGTTGTCGTAGTCGACGCCGTGCACGACCACGACGCCCTGACCGGCCTGGATGGCCTGAGCCAGCTCGCTGGAGACCTCGATCTGCCGGTCGTAGCTGTAGCTCTCACCCTGGGGGGTCGGGAAGCGGTCGACGGCCAGCACGCTCTTGGGGCCGGTGTCGCCGGTCAGCGTCAGCGACGCCGCAACCGGGCCGTACGCCGGTGCACCCTCGGTGGTGTTGAGCCTGCCGTTGCCGTCCTTGTCCTCGGCCATGGTCGGGCACTCGTGCCGCGCCTCGGCGCCGAAGTGGATGTGCTGTGCGTGGGGTGCCCCGGCGAGAACGCCGTTGGCCTGCACGGTCACGTGCACGGCCGAGCCGTCCACCATGGCCATCGCGGAGCCGCTGGCGCCGGAGTTGTTGAGCTCCTCGAGATTCGCCGAGGTGGCGGTCTCGGCCAGCGCGGTGCCCGAAAGGGCGAACATCAGCGGCACGCTCAGTGCGACGGGCGCAATCTTGTGCTTCAACGACATGTCTGACTCCCAAGTCACGGGTTTCCGGAACCGTCCGCCCGAATGCTGGGCCGAACAGTTTCGAGATCGTACGCACGCGCGAGCCGTTTGGATTGCTCTGACGTCCCGAAATTCGCCGCCATGTCCGTTTCTGCCGCCCGTGTCGCCGAAACGCCCGGACGCCGGACCGGCTACCGTGCCGTCGCATGCGCCTCGGAGTTCTCGATGTCGGGTCCAACACCGTCCACCTGTTGGTGGTGGACGCCCAGCACAGCGGCCGGCCCCTTCCGGCGGCGTCGGAGAAGACGGTGCTGCGGCTCGCCGAGCACATCGAACCCGACGGCAGGCTGTCCGCCAAGGGCGCCGACAGCCTGCTCGCCACCGTGAAGCGAGCCGGCGAGGCGGCCGAGGATCTCGGCGTCGAGGACCTGGTGGCGTTCGCCACGTCCGCCGTCCGTGACGCCACCAACGCCGACGACGTGCTGGCGCGGGTCCGCGCCGAGACCGGAGTTCCGCTCAAGGTGCTCTCCGGCACCGACGAGGCGCGCTACACCTTTCTCGCGGTGCGCCGCTGGTTCGGCTGGAGCGCCGGTCGACTGCTGTGCCTGGACATCGGCGGCGGATCGCTGGAGCTGGCGGTGGGCATGGACGAGGAACCCGAGGTCGCGATCTCGTTGCCGCTGGGCGCCGGCCGACTCACCCGCGAGCGCCTTCCCGGTGACCCGCCGAAGCAAAAGGACCTGCGCGAGCTGCGCAAGTACGTCCGGGCGGAGCTCGGTCGCAACGTCCGCCAGCTCACCAAGGGTGGAAAGCCCGACCGGGTGGTCGCCACCAGCAAGACCTTCCGCTCGCTGGCCCGCATCGCCGGTGCCGCCCCGTACAGCGAGGGCCCGTACGTCCGGCGGGTGCTGACCGCACAGGGGGTGCGCGACGTGCTGGGCACGGTGGCCGGAATGACCGTGAAGGAGCGCGCGGGGCTGCCGGGGGTCTCACCTGAGCGTGCCGCCCAGCTGGCGGCGGGGGCCATCGTCGCCGACGCCGCGCTGGACCTGCTGGGCGTGCAGGAGGCGCAGCTGTGCCCGTGGGCGCTGCGGGAGGGGCTGATCCTGCAGCGGCTCGACCAGCTGCCGGCCGGCTGACGCGCACCGGAATCGGCGCGGAGAGGGCTGGCGGGGCAGCGGACCGGACGGGCGGAACGGACAAGCCTCGGAAACCGGGACAGCGGCAGGGTGGATGCCGGGACAGCGGCAGGGTGGATGCCAAGCTAGGCTGACCTGGTGTTCGTCGCCGGCTCATACGGGGAGATCTCTGCCCCGGTTCCGCGGATCCAGGTGTCGTTGTCGACGGCATCGGTGTTTCCCGGGTCGACGGCCGACGCTTTCGAGCTGGCCGCGCGCCTGGGGTACGACGGCGTGGAGCTGATGGTGGCCCCCGACCCGGTCAGCCAGGACGTGGATGCGGTCCGCCGGCTCAGCGACTACCACCAGGTGCCGGTGTTGTCGGTGCACGCGCCGTGCCTGCTGCTCACGCAGCGGGTCTGGGGCACCGATCCGTGGGGAAAGCTCGAGCGTGCCCGGCAGGCCGCAGACTCTCTGGGCTGCTCCACGGTGGTGGTACATCCACCGTTCCGCTGGCAGCGCGACTACGCCAAGGCCTTCGTCGAAGGCATCGAGCGGATGGCCGGCGAGACCGACGTCCGCTTCGCCGTGGAGAACATGTTCCCGTTGCGGGCGCGGGGGCGCGAGGTGGTGCCGTACGCACCCTCCTGGTCGCCGATCGACGAGGACTACCGCCACGTCACCCTCGATCTGTCCCACACCTCCGTCTCGCAGACGGACGCCATGGAGCTGACCCGGTCACTGGCGGACCGGCTGGTGCACGTGCACCTGGCGGACGGCCTGGGCTCGGCGCGCGACGAGCACCTGATCCCCGGACGCGGCCAGCAGCCGTGTGCCGAGTTGCTGCAGCACGTCGCCGGTAGCGGTTTCGACGGGCACATCGTCGTCGAAGTCAGCACACGCACCGCCGACCGGCAGACCCGCGAGGCCGATCTCGGTGAGGCCCTCGCCTTCACCCGGTCACATCTGGCACAGGGCTCCGCCCAGGTGGCACAGGAGTCCACCCACACCGTGACGCTGGATGCGCCGGCCCCCGCCCGCGCCGGTGGCGGCGAGTTCTAAGAACCGTTCGGTAAGCGAGGGTCCGCCGCGCTCACCCTTCGACGCTCTGGTGGACGCCTGCGACGCGGCCCGCCCGTCGTATCCGACCGAGTGCTTCGACGAATTCGACCGGCGCCGGGGGCTCGAGGGCGCCCGCCTGGTCGAGGTGGGGGCGGTCCGGCATCGCCACCCGCGAGCTGGTCGGGAGGGGCGCTCGTGTCGTCGCCGTCGACCGTCAGGGTGCAGATCGGACGGACTCCGGTGCCTCGTCGAGAGCAGGTTGCACGTGCTGCTCGACCGAGACGTCGTAGACACGGTAGCCGGGACCTTTCTTCTTCCGGTCGTCGACGAGAACGTTGAGCTGCGACGTCGGGTACTCGATCACCCAGTAGCTGGCAGTGGCGACGGCTACGGTGGCGATCAGCACCAGCACGCAGTCGACGGCGAACAGCGCGCCCGGGTGCCCGATGACGTCCGCCGTCGCGAGGCCGCGCAGCACCGGATCGTGCCAGATGTAGACGCTGTAACTGATCAGGCCCGCCCAGGTCAGGGGGCGCCAGGACAGCGCTCGCTGCCAGCGCTGCCCCTGAACAGCCAGGACCGTGCTCGCGACGAGGAACACCCACCCGACCGCCGAGATGTCGTGGTAGTACCGCTTCGCCCACTCGCGGTCCAGGGTCGCCTGCCACGTCACCCACCTGAGCAGCGCGAGCGCGAACAGCCGGAGCGCAACGGCGCCCCACCCGGGCAGGATCGACCGCTCGCGGACGGCCACCCGGAGCACTGCCAGCAGGACCCCCAGGGCGAACGGCGCCATCCGCGCCTGCGGCCCGAAGTAGTACGGCCAGTTCGTCTCCGGAATGTGCCACACGAATCGGGCAACCGTCTCCCAGAGGACAGATGCCGTGCCGAAGGCGAGAGAGCCCGTGGCCAGCAGCATGATGCGCGATTCGCGGGAGCGCAGCCGCCGGCACGAGGCGATGGCGAGCGGCCCGAGTAGGGCGAGCGCGAGGTAGAACGTGATCTCCAACGTCAGCGACCACGCCGGGCCGATCGTGTAGAACATCCTTTCCTCGTCGAACACGTGGGTGAAGGTGAGGTGCTCGACGAGGTCGATCCACTCACCGGGGAAGGACGGGTTGCGGTACGACAGACCACCAGCACAGCGATGTAGTACAGCGGGATGATCCGGATTGCTCGCCGGGCGAGGAACACGCGCGCCGGCCGAGCAGGTCGCCCGTCGACCGCGGCGCGGAGGTAGGGCAGGCTCAGCAGATACGCCGACAGGACGAAGAAGATGTCGACGAGCTCGAGCCGGATCAGGAAGAACTCGGCCCAGAAACCTTCCACGGGCGGGTGCGCACCTTCGGCGTCGTACGTCGTGAAGTTCTGGGCGACGTGGTAGACGATGATGAGCAGGGCGCAGATGCCGCGGTAGGCGTCGATCTCCCTGGTGGGCCCCCCGGGCGTTCCCTCGGGGTTGTACACCCCGCCGACGCGGTCACCGGGCCCGGGATATCCGGCGCCTTCACTCTCACCCCTCGCGGAGCTCTGCACGCCCCCACGCGGCGGGGCGATCAGCGCCACGTTCCGTCGCCGATTCCCTCAGGCCAGACCGGAGGGGCCGAGTCGCCAGCCTACGGAACAGGTCGCGCAGCGTCGGCCAGCGCTTTCGCGGTGCCTGCAACTGGATTTCCTCCCGACGGCGTTACGGCACCGACGTACTGTGACGCCATGTTGCGCACCGCCATCCTGGCCGCGAGCCGCAACGGCGCCACCCGCCGCCTGGTGGCCGGCGCACCGGTGTCCCGCTCGGTGGTCCGGCGGTTCGTGGCCGGTGAGCAGGTGGACGACGCGCTGCGGGTCAGCGGTCAGCTTCGGGACCGGGGACTGCGGATCAGCCTGGACCGCCTCGGCGAGGACACCTCGGACGCCGCCCAGGCGGCGGCGACGGCCGACGCGTACGTCGAGCTGCTGCAGCGGCTCGCCGCCGCGGGGCTGACACCAGGTGCGGAGGTGTCGCTCAAGCTCTCGGCGGTGGGGGCTGCCCTCGACGAGGATCTGGCGACCACGAATGCCCGCTGGATCTGCGCGGCAGCCGAGGCCGCCGGCACCACGGTGACTCTCGACATGGAGGATTCGTCCACCACGGATGCGACGTTGCGGATCCTGGCGAACCTGCGCGCCCACTACCCGTCCACGGGTGCGGTGCTGCAGGCCTACCTGCGCCGCACCGAGGACGACTGCCGCGTGCTCGCCGCGATCGACGGTCAGCGAGTGCGGCTGTGCAAAGGGGCGTACGCGGAGCCCGAGACCGTCGCCTTCCAACGGCCGGAGGAGGTGGACCGTTCCTACGTGCGCTGCCTGCGGATTCTGGCCGAGGGTCGCGGCTATCCGATGGTGGCGACCCACGATCCCCGGTTGATCGCCATCGCCGCCGGAATCCTGCCCGCCGCGGGCCGGAGCGCGGCGGAGTACGAGTTCCAGCTGCTCTACGGCGTCCGACCGCGCGAGCAGGCCCGCCTGGCCGCCGCGGGTCACGTGGTGCGGGTCTACGTTCCGTACGGCACGGAGTGGTACGGCTACCTGATGCGGCGGCTGGCGGAGCGTCCGGCGAATCTGATGTTCTTCCTGCGCGCGCTGGCCACTTCCGGCTGAAAAACCGCAGTTCGGCGGCGACGCAGATCGACGGAGGACCGATGACGCAACGGGTGGCCCTGATCGGCGCCGGAATGATGGGCGAGGCGGTGCTGTCCGGCATGCTGCGCGCCGGGCGCAGCGCTGACCAGGTGCTGGTCACGGACCGGCGGCCGGAGCGGCTCGCCGAACTGCAGCAGCGGTACGGCGTCACCCCGGTGAGTAATGCCGAGGCCGCGGCGGCGGCGCACACGCTGGTACTGGCGGTGAAGCCGCAGGACATGTCAGCGCTGCTCGAGGAGCTCTCCGACTCGGTGCCCGGCGACCGGCTGGTGATCTCGCTGGCGGCCGGCATTCCGACGCGGTTCCTGGAGTCCCGGCTGCCCGCGGGCACGGCCGTGGTGCGGGTGATGAGCAACACCCCGGTGTTCGTCGACCTTGCCATGAGCGTGCTCTCCGCGGGCAGCAGCGCGGGAGAGGATCACCTGGCACAGGCAGAGGCACTGTTCTCCCCGGTCGGCAAGGTGCTGCGGGTGCCCGAGGCGCAGCAGGACGCGGTGGCTGCACTGTCGGGCAGCGGCCCGGCCTACCTGTACTACCTGGTGGAGTCCATGATCGACGCCGGCATCCTGCTCGGCCTGCCGCGGGCGGTCGCGGTTGAGCTGATCGTGCAGACGATGGTGGGCGCGTCCACCATGCTGCGCGACTCCGGCGAGCATCCGGTGCAGCTGCGGGAGGCGGTCACCTCCCCGGGCGGCACGACGATCGCCGCCATCCGCGAGCTGGAAAAGCACGGTGTCCGGGCCGCGGTGCTCGACGCAGTTGAGGCCGCCCGCGACCGCAGCAGCGAACTTGCCCGCGGGGCCGGCTGACCACCCCCTGGTGCCTCGCGGGCTTTGCACTTCGACCGGCGGCGTGGGAGCCGCCGAATTAGGCTGATCCCGTGGTTCTTCCCCGGATCGGACGGCTGCTGCCTGCTCTGATCGTTCCCGCTCTGTTCGCCACCGCCTGCAGCTCCGAGGAGCCGTCGTCCGTGCGCCTCGCGACCGTCGGCCGGGACACGGTGGTCGAGGTGGTCGAGTCGCCCGCGACCGTGGCCGCCCGCGCCGCGGTGACGATCAGTGCGCCGGCTCCCGGCACCGTCGCCGAGCTGAGCGTCACCAACGGGCAGGTGGTGAAGGCCGGCGACGAGCTGCTTCGCATCGACTCTCCGTCGGCGCAGCAGCGCCTCACCCAGGCCCGCACCGCGGACGCCCAGGCTGCCGCCAGCCGGGTCTCCGCTCCGGCATCCAACCTCGGCGCAGCGCAGGCGGGCAGCGACGCCGCCGCGGCCGAGGCGTTTACGGCGGCGCGCGCGGCGGCCGAAGGACTGCCGCCCGAGCAGAAGCAGGCCGCGCTCGCGTCCCTGGCGGCGGCGGACGCCCGCTACCGCGCCGCCGCGGCGCAGGCTCGGTCGTCAGTCGCGGCGTTCGAGTCCGGACTGACCAGCCTGTCCGCTGCCCTGTCGTCGCTGTCGTCGGCGTCCCGGGTGCAAACCCGGGCAGCCGTCGCGCTTGCCGAGCAGACCGTCGCAGCGCTCACCGTCGAGGCGCCCATCTCGGGAGTCGTGTCGCTCGGCTCCGCGGGGGGCGGCGGGGGTGGTGAGGACGTGAGCGGCGCGCTGGCCGGGCTGCCGCCGTCCGTGCGCGGGCAGGCCGAAGCCGCGCTCGGCGGCTCCGGTTCGGGCGGTACGTCGGCGTCCGGACCGCTCGCCGAGGGTGCGCTGGTCAGCAGCGGTGCCCGGGTCGTCACGATCACCGACGTGTCGGCGCTGACGCTGGCGGCGGAGGTGGACGAGACCGACGTCTTCCTGGTCAAGCGTGGCGTCGAGGCCGAGGTGGTGTTGGACGCGGTGCCGGGCGCCACCTACACCGCGAAGGTCACCGCAGTCGACGTGACGCCCACGCGGTCGGCCGGCGGTGGGGTCAGCTACCCCGTGCGGCTCAGCCTCGGCCCCGGCCAGCTGGCGGACGGCGGCCCTGCTCCCACACCGCGGCCCGGGATGAGCGCCGTGGCGACCCTGCAGGTACGCAAGGCGGAGAACGCGATGGCCGCTCCGGCGAGCGCCGTGGTGCGCGGCGGCGACCGGGAGTACATCTTCGTGGCGCGCGGCGGCTCGGTGCAGCGGCGGCAGGTGACGCTCGGCGCGCAGGGTGACAACACGGTGCAGGTCGTGGAGGGCGTCCGGGAGGGTGAGCGGATCGTCGTCGCCGGCGCGGACACCCTGCGGGACGGCGAAAAGCTGCCCGAGTCGTGACCGGGCTCTCCTCGCGCGTCGCCGCGCTGGAGGCGGCGGACGTGACCCGCAGCTACCAGCTGGACGGGGTCTCGGTCGACGCGCTGCGCGGGGTGTCGTTGCGCATCGAGCAGGGGGAGTCGGCGGCGATCGTCGGTCCGTCCGGCTCGGGCAAGTCGACGCTGATGCACCTGCTCGGCGGGCTCGACCGGCCCACCACCGGAACGCTGCGGGTCGGCGGGCGCGACGTCAGCGTTCTGTCCGACACTGAGCTGGCCGAGCTCCGCAACAGCACCATCGGGTTCGTCTTCCAGTCGTTCCAGCTGCTGTCGCGCACCTCCGCGCTGGACAACGTGGGGCTGCCGCTGGTCTATCGCGGAGTGAGGCGGGGCGAGCGGCGACGCCGGGCGGCGGAGGCGCTGGAAGCGGTGGGTCTCGGGTCGCGGATGCGGCACCGGCCGAACCAGCTCTCCGGCGGCGAGCAGCAGCGGGTGGCGATCGCCCGCGCGCTGGTGGGCGATCCACAGCTGCTGCTGGCGGACGAGCCGACCGGCAATCTAGACACCGAGAACGGCGCCGAGGTGCTCGCGATTCTGGACCGGCTGAACCGTGAGCAGGGTGTCGCGGTGGTGCTGGTCACGCATGACAACGAGATCGCCGGCTCCGCGGCTCGCCGGATCTCCGTGCGGGACGGGAGAATCCTGAGCGACACCGGCACGCCGTCGCTCACCTCCGCTTCCGGTGCGAACACCGCCGAACTGCCGACGAGGGTTACGGAGTCGACGACGGTTTCGGGGCCGTCGGCGTGAGGGCCGGGGAGGCGTTCCGCGTCGCAGTGGAGGCGCTGCGGGCCAACCGCCTACGCAGCGCCCTCACCATGCTCGGCGTGGTCATCGGCGTGGCAGCAGTGGTTGTGCTGGTGGCCATCGGCACCGGTGCCCGCGACGAGGTGACAACGCAGGTCGAGGGACTGGGCTCGAACATCGTGCTGGTGGTGCCGGGGCAGCTGGGCGTCGGTTCCGCGCCGACGGTGAGCCGGCTGCAGCTCGACGACATCGAGGTGCTGGAGCGGGCGCTGAACGATCCCGGCTCGGTCGCCGCAACGGTGACCTCCGGTGAGACGGTCAGCGCGCGGGACGCGTCCGCCTTCGCCACGATCAACGGCACGAACGCCAGCGTGGCGCGGGTGTTCGATCGTCCGGTGGCTCGCGGCCGGTACATCGCCGACGCCGACGTCGACACCCGTCGCCGGGTGGCTGTGCTCGGATCCAGCATCGCCGACCGGTTGTTCGGCGAGGTGGATCCGCTGGGCCGCCAGGTGGTGATCTCCGGGGTGCGTTTCCGGGTGGTGGGGGTGTTCACCGAGGTCGGGTCGACGTTCGGGGTGAACCGGGACAGCGAGGTGCACATCCCGATCTCGTCCGCGCAGCGGCTGTTCGGAGCGGAGCGGGTGGACGTGCTCGCGCTGCGGGCCCCGACAACAGACGAGATCGACCGCGTACGACGCGACGCGCTCACTGCGCTGAAGGACCGCTATCCGGAGCAGAAGTACTCCGCGGTGACGCAGACGCAGATCCTGGGCACCATCGGCCGGATCCTGGGCCTGCTGACGTCGGTGCTGGCCGCCATCGCCGGGATCAGCCTGCTCGTGGGTGGTGTCGGCGTGTCCAACATCATGCTGGTCAGCGTCCGGGAGCGGACCCGCGAGATCGGCCTGCGGAAGGCCCTCGGCGCCCGCCAGCGCGACATCCTGCTGCAGTTCCTGCTGGAGGCGGTGCTGCTCACCAGCATCGGCGGGCTGATCGGCATCGGGCTCGGCTTCGCCGTGTCGTACCTGCTCGCCGCGTTCTCACCGTTGCCGGCGGTGATCTCCTGGTGGTCGCCGGTGCTGGCGTTCGTCGTGTCGGCGACCGTCGGCATTTTCTTCGGCGTCATGCCGGCGCGCCGGGCCGGCAAGCTCGACCCCGTGGTGGCCCTGCGAGCCGAGTGAGCACGGCATCACTAGCCTGTGCCGCATGGGTTCTTCAATGCAGGTGGTCTGGGACGACGTGATGCTGGGCTACGACTTCGGTCGTGGCCACCCGATGAATCCAATCCGGCTGGAGCTGACGGCCGCGCTGGTGCGGGAGTTCGGGCTGTTCGAGCACCCCTCGGTCGAGCTGGTGCAGCCGGTGCTCGCCGATGACGCGCTGCTGGAGATGGTGCACAAGCGCCGGTACATCGAGGCGGTGAAGACCGCTGCGTCCGATCCGACCAACCTGTTCGACCTCGACCACGGCCTCGGCACCCCGGACGTGCCGGTCTTCCACGACATGCACAACGCGTCGGCCCGGGTCGCCGGCTCGACCGTTGCGCTCGCCGAGGCGGTCTGGGGCGGCAGCGTGGAGCACGCGGTGAACTTCGGCGGGGGACTGCACCACGCCATGCCCGATGCCGCGTCCGGCTTCTGCGTCTACAACGACGTCGCGCTGGCGATCGCCAAGCTGCTCGACCGCGGTGCCAAGCGGATCGCGTACGTCGACGTCGACGTGCACCACGGCGACGGCACCCAGGAGACCTTCTACAACGACCCCCGCGTGATGACGATCAGCCTGCACGAAAGCGGCCGCACCCTGTTCCCGGGCACCGGCTGGCCGGACGAGGTGGGCGGGCCGGGCGCCGAGGGTCGCTCGGTCAACGTGGCGCTGCCGGCCGGCACCGACGGCGACGCCTGGCTGCGTGCCTTCGGCGCGGTGGTGCCGCCGCTGGTGCGGTCTTTCCAGCCGGACGTGATGGTCACCCAGCACGGCTGCGACAGCCACGCGCTCGACCCGCTCGCCCACCTGATGCTGAGCGTCGACGCCCAGCGGGCGTCGTACGAGGCGCTGCACGCCCTCTCGCACGAGGTGTGCGGCGGCAAGTGGGTCGCGGCCGGTGGCGGCGGCTACGCGCTGGTCGACGTGGTGCCACGCGCCTGGACTCACCTGGTGGCGATTGCGGCGGGCGCGGACATCGCCCCCGACACGCGCGTGCCGGAGGAGTGGCGGACCTTCGTCCGGGAGCGCACCGGCGGCGCGGTCGCGCCACTGAAGATGACCGACGGCTACTCGCCGAGCGTGCCGGCCAGCTGGGACGGCGGCCGCGGGGACGCCGTGGACCGGGCCATCCGGGAGACCCGCGATGCGATCTTCCCGCTGCACGGCCTCGATCCGAAGGCGCCGTGACGGCCGGCGGCGGCGTCGACGCCTTCGGCAGCTGGCCTCCCGGCACGGCACCGAGCGTCGCCGACCTGCGGCAGCATCTGATCGTCACCCGGATCGCCGGGGACGTGGCGACCACCCGCGAGAACAACCTGCGCAACTTCGGCCTGATGAGCGCCCGGGATCCGGGATACCTGTTCGGCCTTCGGCCGCGGGGGCCCTGGACGCCGCCCGACGTGCTGGCGCTGATGCACCAGCGCGTCGGCGTTCAGGCCGATCCCGTGCATGCCGAGGGTCAGGACACCATCGATCCGGACCGCACGATCGACCGGCTGGACGCCATGGCCGAGCGGCTGCGGCTCGCCGTCGAGCGGCAGGAACGGGTGATCCTGGCGACCGGCCATCCCGGTGGGATCGGCGTCATTCATCTCGAGGTGGCGCGGGTGCTGCGTGACCGCGGCTGCCAAATCCTGGCGCCGGCCGAGGGCTCGCGATTTTCCGAGGGCGATCGCCGCCGCCACGTCCGGTACTTCGCCGGCGTGGCGGTGGCGGCAAGCGGGGCGTCCCTGCACCACACCCACTCGCCCGCGCCGATGGAGGCGATGCTCGCCGAGCTTGCCTCCACCGGTCAGCCGCCGCCCGACCTGGTGTTCGGCGACCACGGCTGGGCGGGCGCGGCGGGGCAGGCCGGCATCGACTCCGTCGGGTTCGCCGACTGCAACGATCCCGCGCTGTTCGTCGGTGAGGCGGAGGGCACCGTGCTGGTCTCGGTGCCGGCCGACGACAACGTCCGCCCCCGGCTCTACGCGCCCATGACGGCGTACCTGCTCCGGCACGTCTACTAGGTGCTCTGGTCGCCTCGCGACGGGCTACGCCCGGGGTGGGAACGTCACGGGCCAAACGTCGCTGGCCGCCGCGGCGTAGGCCGGGTAGGCCGCTACGACCAGCGGTGCCGACGCCACCAGCGTCAGGGCGGCCAGGGCAGCACACGCTGCAGCCGGGACAAGCGCGACGGCGCTTGCAGCAGCCGGCGCCCCCCGGCCGCTCCGGCAGTGCCCACTGCCCCCAGGGCCGGGGTCGGCGTGCGCATTCCGGCAGGGAGCATCCCCGAGCAGCGTCCAGGCCGGGACAGCCACCGCCAGTCCGGCGCCGAGGATTGGCAGCGGGGAGGCGGTCGCGTAGGCAGCCTGCACGGCCAGGGCGCAGGCCCGGAGCCACCCGGCAAGGTCGGTTCCCAGGGCGGTGACCGGTACCACCAGGGGTACCGCAGCCGTCCCGGCGCCTGGAGCCAGCTCATGGCCTGTCTACAAGGATCATCGCCGGTGAACCCAGGGTTGGAGGGCACCTGAGCTCGAGGGCCCTCACGTCGTCGCGCTCGGCCGCCAGTTGAGTGAGCACGACCGGGGAGCTGAATCAGTGCAAGGAAGACCTCCCAGCGCGGGCCCCTCGCTCTCCCGGCGACTTCGCACTCTTCGGCGCCATTTCCGTCTCATTCGGCTTCTGACTACATCAAGCGCTGGTCGAGCAGCGGCTTGACGCCAACCCCTGGCCGATGGTGGAGTCGGTCCGTCATGTGACAGCACACGAGGAAGCCGGTGGAACTCCGGCGCGGTCCCGCCACTGTGACCGGGAAGCGAACCTCCATGCACGACCACTGCCCGTCAGGGTGGGAAGGTCGGAGGCGAGCGCTGATCCGGGAGCCAGGACACTCAGGCTGTCGCACCACCGAACCAGGGGCGGAAGACCCCGGTAGGAGAGATGCTCGATGTCCCAGGTCGCCGTACGCCTTTTTCCCGTCCCCACGCTCAGCCTCGTGCTGGCGCTGCTCGCCGCTGCGGGTCTGTTGTTCGCCGTCGCGTTCGATCAGGGGCAACTCGCCCAGCTCGCCACGGCCGCCGCGGGTGACTCGACCGTGCACGAGTTCTTCCACGACGCCCGCCACATGCTCGGCTTCCCCTGCCACTGACAGGCGGCCGGTCATGCGCAACGTCTTCCTCCGCGGCGCTGTCGCCGGCGCCGGTGCCGGCGTGGTGACCTCCGTCGCCGCCTATGTCTGGCTTGAACCCTTGCTCGGCCGCGCGATCGCGCTCGAAGGACCGGGCGGCGGTGACGGTCCGGTCAGCCGCGAGACCCAGAAATTGCTGGGGATGCCATCCGGGTTCCTGCTGGCCGGCATCGCGCTCGGGCTGCTGTTCGCCGCGATCTACCGGGCACTGCCCGCGGTGACGTCACCGTGGCAGCGCAGCATCGGGCTGGCCGCCGCCGGATTCGCTGCCCTGGCCCTCGTGCCGCAACTG
>JALYNC010000187.1 GCA_030773415.1 Actinomycetota bacterium | reverse complement strand
GTGCCGCCGTCCGCGGTGCCGCCAGCTGCTGTGCCGCCGTCCGCTGTGCCGCCAGCTGCTGTGCCGCCACCTGTGCCGACGCCCGCCCGTTTCACGGTCACGTCGCGGTCCACGACCAGGCAGCCGAAGGCTGCGAGTACGAACAGCATGAGGAAGATGTCCAGCATGGATGTCCGGCTCTGGACGAAGGCCAGGCCGTCCAGCGCCAGTACCAGCCCGGCCAGGCAGCCGAGCAGCGTGGAGCCGGTCAGCCGCTGGGCGAGGCGGGTCACCACCAGCACGGCCAGCGTGCCGGCGACGGCGGTCGAGAACCGCCAGCCGAACTCGTCGTTGCCGAACGCCGCCTGCCCCAGCGCGATCAGCCACTTGCCGAGCGGGGGGTGCACGACGAAGCCGGGTCCGGTGCCCTCGGCGTTGAGTTCCACCCCGTGCTGGAGCAGGTTCCAGGCGTCCTTGGCGTAGTACACCTCGTCGAACACGTACCCGGACGGAATGTGCAGCCGGGAGAACCGCAGGAATCCGGCGACGGCCGTCACCAGCAACGGGGCGATCCAGCGCCAGGCCGGAGCTCGCCCGGTGCGCTGCAGCCAGGCGACCACCCTTCGCGGTGGCGTGCCGCTGCCGCCGCCGCTGCCGCCGCCGGCTTCGGCCGGTGCCGTCCCCGCCTCGGCGTACGTGGTGGTCACCAGCAAATCGTAGGTGGGGAACAATCTTTCGCATGCCCGGTTGCCTTGTCCTCGCCGGTGCGCCCCTGGGCAACGTCGCGGACGCCTCGGCCCGACTGCGCACGGAGCTGGCGACCGCCGACGTGGTCGCAGCGGAGGACACGCGCCGGCTGCGCCGCCTGCTGGCCGACCTCGATGTCGCTCCAGCCGGCCGGGTGGTGTCCTACTTCGAGGGCAACGAGGTGGCGCGGACCGAGCAGCTGCGCAAGGAGCTGACCGCGGGCGCGCGGGTACTCGTCATCACCGACGGCGGGATGCCGAGCGTGTCCGATCCGGGTTACCGGCTGGTGGTCGCGGCCGTGCAGGACGGCGTGCCGGTCACTGTCGTGCCGGGCCCGTCGGCGGTGACGACCGCGCTTGCGGTCTCCGGCCTGCCGTGCGACCGCTTCGTGTTCGAGGGGTTCCTGCCGCGCAAGGCGGGGGAACGCCGCAGGCGGGTCGCGGACCTCGCCGCAGAGAGCCGCACGCTTGTGTTGTTCGAAGCCCCGCACCGGCTCGCCGCGACCCTGACCGATCTTGCCGCGGCCTTCGGGCCGGACCGCAACGCCGCCGTCTGCCGCGAACTGACCAAGACCTACGAGCAGGTCCAGCGGGGCACGCTGGGGGAGCTGGCCGCCTGGGCGGCGGCGGGGGTGCGCGGTGAGATCACCCTGGTGATCCAGGGAACGGTCGCGGAAGCGCCGTCCTCCACCCCGGCGGAACTGGCGGCGGCCGTCGCCGGTCGTGAAGCCGCCGGGCAACCGCGGCGTGAGGCGATCGCCGAGGTGGCCAGTTCGCGGGGGGTCGCCAAGCGGGTGGTGTTCGACGCGGTCGTCGCCGCCAAGACCCCCGCCCCCGCCAAGGCCCCCGCCGCCGGGAAAAACGCCGAAGTCGGCGAAGGCGCCGGCAACTAGGCTGGGTCCATGCCAGATCCCCGCCACATCCTCACGGCTGTCGCGTGGCCGTACGCCAGCGGTCCGCGCCACATCGGCCACGTCGCCGGCTTCGGCGTGCCGTCCGACGTGTTCAGCCGGTACCAGCGGATGGCCGGTAACAAGGTGCTGATGGTCAGTGGCACGGACGAGCACGGGACACCGATCCTCGTCGCGGCCGACCGCGACGGTGTGACGCCCCGCCAGATCGCCGATCGGTACAACGCCGTCATCGCCGAGGATCTGCGGTCGCTGAACCTGTCGTACGACCTGTTCACCCGCACCACCACCCGCAACCACCACGCGGTTGTCCAGGAGTTGTTCCTGGGGCTGTTGAAAAACGGCTACGTATTTCCACAGACGACGATGGGGGCGATCTCGCCGTCGACCGGCCGGACCCTGCCCGACCGGTACATCGAGGGAACCTGTCCGCTGTGCGGCTACGACGGGGCGCGAGGCGACCAGTGCGACAACTGCGGTAACCAGCTGGACCCCACCGACCTGCGTAACCCCCGTAGCCGTATCAACGGTGAGACCCCACTCTTCGTCGAGCAGGAGCACTACTTCCTGGACCTGCCGGCGTTCAGCGAGGCGCTGTCCGGCTGGCTCGACACCCGCAGCAACTGGCGTCCGAACGTCCTCAACTTCTCGCGCAACCTGCTCGGCGACCTCAAGCCGAGGGCCATCACCCGGGACCTCGACTGGGGCGTGCCCGTGCCGCTGGACGGCTGGCGGGACCGGCCGGACAAAAAGCTCTACGTCTGGTTCGACGCGGTCGTCGGCTACCTGTCGGCGTCCATGGAGTGGGCCCAGCGCAGCGGGGACCCGGACGCGTGGCGAGCTTGGTGGCAGCCGGGCAACGGCGCAGACGCCGCGGCGTTCTACTTCATGGGCAAGGACAACATCGTCTTCCACTCCGAGATCTGGCCCGCGATGCTGCTGGGCTACGCCGGTCGAGGCGCGCGTGGCGGTACTCCAGGGGCGCTCGGTGGGCTGGAGCTGCCCTACGAGGTGGTCTCCAGCGAGTTCCTCACCATGGAGGGCCGCAAGTTCTCCTCCTCCCGTGCCGTGGTCATCCTCGTGCAGGACTTCCTGGCCAGGTACGACGCCGACGCGCTGCGCTACTACCTGGCCGTGGCCGGGCCGGAGGGTTCGGACACCGATTTCACCTGGTCCGAGTTCCTGCGGCGCAACAACGACGAGCTCGTCTCCACCTGGGGAAACCTGGTGAACCGTTCCGTGTCGTTCGTGACCAAGAACCTCGGCGCCATTCCGGAGGCGGGGCAGCTGCTGGACGCCGACTCGGCGATCCTGCAGGCGAGCCGCGACGCCTTTGCGGCCGTGGGCGCGCTGCTGGAGAAGTCGCAGCAGAAGGCCGCGGTCTCCGAGGTGATGCGGGTGGCCAGCGAGGCGAACAAGTACCTGTCGGACCACGCCCCGTGGAAGCTGCGCACCTCCGATCCGGAACGGATGGCGACGGTCTGTCACGTGGCCCTGCAGCTGGTCGACGACGTCAAGACTCTGCTGACCCCCTTCCTGCCCAGCTCGTCCGACGCGGTGCACAAGATGCTGGGTGGCGGGGACTGGGCGGCGATGCCGGAGCTGCGGCAGGTCGACGAGGAGGGCGGCCCGTCCTACTCGGTGCTGACCGGCGACTACGACACCGGTGCGCGCTGGGAATCCACGCCCATCCGGCCCGGCACGCCGCTGACTGCGCCCGTGCCGCTGTTCCGCAAGCTCGATCCCTCGATCGTGGAAGAGGAGCTGATGCGGCTCGCCGAGCCGCCGGAGCGGTCGACATGAGCTCGGCGCCAGCCGCGGCGCCGGAGCAGACGACATGAGCTCGGCGCGCGCTCCCCGGGGGTCGGCCCGCGACGGCACCCCGCCACCGCCACCGCCGCCGCTGGCCGTCGACGTGTTCGACAGCCACTGTCACCTGGACCTGATGGGGGTTCCGGTGGAGCAGGCGATGGCGGCCGCCCGTGCGGTCGGGGTTCCTCGCGCGTTGACAATCGGCATCGACGTGCCCAGCTCCCAGTGGTGCGCGCAGGCCGCGGTCGATCATCCCGACGTGTACGCCGGCGTGGCGATCCATCCGAACGAGGCGCATCGGGCGGACGAGGCGGCGTGGGAAGAGATCGCCCGGCTCGCCGCGATGCCCCGCGTGCGGGCCGTGGGCGAGACCGGCCTGGACTACTACCGCGACAGCGCAACGCCCGCCCAGCAGCAGCAGTCCTTCCGGCGCCACATCGCGATCGCCAAGGCCACCGGCACGGCGCTCGTGATTCACGACCGGGAGGCCCACGACGACGTGCTGCGCATCCTGGATGAGGAGGGAGCGCCGGAGCACACCGTCTTCCACTGTTTCTCGGGCGACGCCGCCATGGCGAAGATCTGCGCCGACCGGGGCTACGTGATGTCGTTCGCCGGCAACGTCACGTTCAAGAACGCCGGGCCGCTGCGGGAGGCGGCCGCCGTGGCGCCGCTGGACCTGTTGCTGGTGGAGACCGACGCTCCCTTCCTGACACCCATGCCGCATCGCGGAGCGCCGAACGCTCCCTATCTCATTCCGCTGACCGTGCGGGCTCTGGCGCAGATCAAAGGCGTGAACGTTGACGAGCTGGCTGCGGCGATCTCTGCCACCGGGGCGCGCGTCTTCGGGCTGGGTGCCGGCCCCGCCCAGCTGTGACCGCGTGCTGGCAACGTGCTGGCACGTCGCCTGACACCCCTTCGGGGCAGCGGGGCCCGTGACAAGAGTCACCAATGGGACACGGCGCTGAGCGCAGTAGCCTGCGCTGCGGACCGGATAGGGGCCCAGAACGCCTCTCGCGCGTTGATGAAACCGTGATGTTTGGCTAGCGTGGCCCGCAAGTTGGCCGGGGTCGGGGAAGCCTCGGAGCACTCGGAGCCAGGTTTCCGACGCTGAACCACGGCGTCGGTTGGTGGGGCGTAGCCCTGCCGGAACCTGGTACGCCGTTGCGTCCGCACCCCGTGCCCGGATGTCCTGACCTCCGGAGTGCCCGTGCGTCGTCGTCCTGCTGTCATCGCCGCTGCAACCACCAGCTTCGTCCTCGTCGCCGGCGGGGCTACCGCCTACACGACCATCGACAAGACCGTGCAGGTCAGCCTCGACGGCCAGCGGCGCAGCGTCAGTACCTTCTCCTCCGATGTGGCGGGCGCGCTGGACAGCGCCGGCATCGATGTCGGCAAACACGACTCGGTGACGCCGGCTGCCTCGGCTGACATCGAGGACGGGTCGCTGATCACCGTCCGGCGGGCCCGGCAGCTGACGCTCAACGTGGACGGCGCCGAGCGCAAGGTGTGGGTACACGCGGCGAGCGTGGATGAGGCGCTGGATCAGCTGGGCGTGCGCGCGGACGGTGCATACGTGTCGGCCTCACGGTCCGGTCGGATTCCGCTGGACGGCATGACGCTCACCGTCCGTACGCCGCGCCGCGTCACGGTGATCGCCGACGGGCTGACCCGCCCCATGATGACCACCGCCGGCGACGTTCGGGGAGTGCTCACCGCCGCCCGGCTGGGCCTCAACGCCGGTGACCGTCTGTCCGTCCCGCTGACCGCCGCGCCGACTCCGGGTATGACCGTCCGGCTGGTCCGTGTGGTGAACAAGACGGTCGAGACCCGCCTGGCCGTCCCCTACAAGACCATCGAGAAGCCGACCGCCACGCTTGTCAAGGGCGACTCCGACGTCGAGCGGGACGGCGTTCGCGGCAGCAAGCTGCAGGTGCACACCGTCAGGTACGAGGACGGCAAGGAGCTTCGCCGCACGCTGGTTCGTGAGCGGGTGCTCAGCCCGGCGCAGGACCGCATCCTGCTGGTGGGCACCAAGGCGCCTCCGGTCACCTCGTCCAGCTCGGGGAGCAGCTCCAGCTCGGCAAGCAGCTCCAGGTCGGCAAGCAGCTCCAGCTCGGGAAGCAGCTCCAGCTCGGGAAGCAGCTCCTCCGGCTCCATCCCGAGCTCGGGCGGGCTGAACTGGGCGGCTCTGGCCCGGTGCGAGTCCGGTGGCAATCCGCGAGCCGTGTCCTCGACGGGCCGGTACCGCGGCCTGTACCAGTTCAGCCTCGCCACCTGGGCCGCCGTCGGCGGCAGCGGTGACCCGGTCGACGCGTCCACGGCTGAGCAGACCAGGCGCGCCCAGATCCTGTACGACCGTGCCGGGCGCGGGCAGTGGCCGCACTGCGGGCGCTATCTGTAAGCCCCCCGCCGGGGCGCAGTCCGCGCCCAGTACGCCGCGCCGACCGCCCGCTTCCGGAGCCTTGGGATCCGGGG
>JALYNC010000186.1 GCA_030773415.1 Actinomycetota bacterium | reverse complement strand
CGGCTCGCCATTCCGCGCGGCCGGATGGGCGTCGCGGTCGAACTGAGCGATCCGGCGCGGGTGGCCGGCTTCGTCCAGCCCGGCTCGGAGGTCGCCGTCTTCGCGACGATCGACCGCGCCGAGGCCGACGTCGAGGTCTCCGAGACCGGACCCAGCAGCGCGAAGGTCACCGCCGAGGGGGACGACAAGCACACCCGGCTGCTGCTGGCCCGTGCACCGGTCATCGGCGTCGGCGAAACCTCCACCCGCAAGCTCCCCCGCGACGACGAGGACGAGGACGGCGAGGCGGGTCAGGAGCAGGTCAAGCGGACCATTCTCACGCTCGGGCTCACCCAGGCCGAGGCGCAGCGACTCGTGCACGCGGCGACCACCGGCGAGCTCTACTTTGCCCTGCTCACCAAGGACTCCGCCACGGCACCGGCCGCAGGCGTCGACAACCGCACGCTCTTCGACTGAGAACGGGACTCGACATGGCTCTGTTGCTCGAAACCAATTCCCTGCTCGTCGACAGCCTCAGCATGGCCGTCGGCGTGCCGGTGACCCCCGTCTCCGACCTGGTCTCACTCCGCCGGGCGCTGACCGAGAACCCGGCGGAAGACCTCGTGGTGATCGGCCCCGAGGTGGGGCTGGAGGTGGCCCTGGAGTTCGCCGCCGGCGAGCGGGTGGCGCGCCCCAGCCTGGGTGTGGTGCTCGTTCGCGGTCGGCTGGATACCGCGACTCTCACTCAGGCGCTGCGAGCCGGGGTGCGCGAGGTCATCAAGGCCGACGAACTGCCCAGCCTGCTGGAGGCGTGCAACCGGTCGCTGGCGCTGTCGCGGCAGGTGCGCGGCCTGTCCGCCGAGGCACCGGCGTCCGCGACCGGCACGGTCATCACCGTCTTCTCCGCCAAGGGGGGCTGTGGCAAGACGACGCTGGCCACCAACATCGGCGCGGTGATGGCCGACGGGGGCAAGCGCAAGGTCTGCATCCTCGACCTGGACCTGGCCTTCGGTGACGTGGCCATCGCATTGCACCTGTTCCCGAACCGGACGCTCGCCGATGCCGTGCCGCTGGCCCGGTCGCTGGACCGGCAGGCCGTCGAGGGGCTGGTGACGAACCACAGCCCCGGGCTCGACGTTCTGGTCGCACCGCTCGAGCCCGGCACGGCCGACTCGATCTCCGCGGCTCTGGTGACCAAGCTGCTGCAGTTGCTCAAGGGGATGTACGACGTCGTCCTGGTCGACACGCCACCGGCGTTCACCGATCCCGTCCTCGCCGCCTTCGATGTCAGCGAGCACGTCGTGCTGCTGGCCACCCTCGATGTCCCGGCCGTGAAGAACCTGAAGCTGACCATCGAGACGCTCACCATGCTCGGCTTCGCCCGGGACCGGTGCCATGCGGTTCTCAACCGGGCCGACGCCAAGGTGGGCCTCACGGTGGAGGACGTCGCCAAGACGCTCGGGGCGGAGATCGCCGCAGAGATTCCGTCGAGCCGCTCCGTGCCGGCGGCGGTCAACCGGGGCGTGGCGCTGGTGCTGGACGAGCCCGGCCACGCGGTCAGCGTGGCGATCCGGCGGTTCGCCGACCGGCACCTGCCTCTCGTCGGCGTCTCGGTGCCCGCTCAGCCGCGGCGGGACCGCCGCGGGTTCTCCTTGCTGCGGCGGGCCGCCGGATGAGCCTCGCCCAGCGCCTGGCACAGGCGAAGCTGGTTAGCGTTCCGGATGAGCAGGGCGGCCGCGGGCCCGGCGGACGGCGTCCCTCCGCACTGCGCGCCGACCCCTTCGCCGATCTGAAGCGGACGCTGAACGCGGCGCTGGTGGAGAGCCTCGGCCCCACGCTGTACGACGCGCGGATGACGCCCTCCGAGCTCGAGCACAAGGTCCGGCAGACCTTGCAGGTGGTGCTCGAGCGTGAGGAGCGGCCGCTGACCGCCGCCGATCGCGCGCGCATCGCTCAGGAGGTGTCCGACGACATCCTCGGCTACGGGCCACTCGAGCCGTACCTGCGGGACCCGGAGGTCACCGAGGTCATGGTCAACGGCCCCGAGCAGATATTCGTTGAGTCGGGCGGGCGGATCACCGCCGCGCCGGGATCGTTCCTGGACGAGGCGCACTTGCGGCGCGTGATCGACAAAATAGTGAGCCGGGTGGGCCGCCGGGTGGATGAGGCGAGCCCCATGGTCGACGCCCGGCTGCCCGACGGTAGCCGCGTGAACGCGGTGGTCCCGCCCATCGCGCTCGACGGCTCGATGCTCACCATCCGCAAGTTCTCGACCGACCCGTTCACCGCGAACGACCTGGTCGAGTTCGGCACCATGACCCGGCCGGTCGCCGACTTCCTCAATGCCTGCGTCCGGGGCCGGCTCAACATCCTCATCGGCGGCGGCACCGGTTCGGGTAAGACCACGTCCCTGAACGTGCTGTCGTCGTCGATCCCCGGCGATGAGCGCATCGTCACCATCGAGGACGCCGCCGAGCTTCAGCTGGGCCAGGAGCACGTACTGCGCCTGGAGTCCCGGCCGGCGAACATCGAGGGCAAGGGAGCGATCACGATCCGGGACCTGGTGCGCAACTCGTTGCGCATGCGCCCCGATCGGATCGTCGTCGGCGAGGTCCGGGACGGTGCGGCACTGGACATGCTGCAGGCGATGAACACCGGACACGACGGCTCCATCTCCACCGTGCACGCCAACTCCCCGCGCGACGTCATCAGCCGCCTCGAGACGATGGTGCTGATGGCCGGCATAGACCTGCCGGTCCGCGCCATCCGCGAGCAGGTCGCCAGCGCCGTCGACCTGATCGTGCAGCAGACGCGGCTGCGGGACGGTACCCGCCGGATCACCCACGTGACCGAGGTCGTCGGCATGGAGGGCGACGTCATCACGCTGCAGGACATCTTTCTGTACGACTTCTCGATGGGCGTCGACGACGCCGGCCGCTTCCAGGGACACCTGAAGTCGACCGGCCTGCGTCCCAAGTTCCTCGAGCGGCTGACCGATGCCGGCGTCCACGTGCCGCCGGGCCTGTTCGCCTTTGAGCGAGTGGCGCGATGACACGGCGGCTCCGTGCCGTGGTCGTCGCCGTGTCGCTGGCCGCCGGCCTCTCGCTCGGGGCAGTCGTTGGTACCGCGACCGCGGCCCCCGGCACCGGCATCGAGAAGATCACGCCGCGGGACGACTCGCTCGAGGTGCGGATGAGCGGCGCGGCCGCGCCGACCGCTGGAAGCTCCGTCTCCCTGGAGTACAACGGCATCCGGGTGCCGGCCATCGTGCGGGGCGCGACGCCCGCACCGCAAGGGGCGCAGCGCTCGGTGATGCTGCTCGTGGACGCCAGCGGATCGATGGCCGGCCCGAGCATGGCGCGGGTGAAGCAGGCCAGCGCGGCGTACCTGCAAGGCGTTCCGGCCGGCGTCCGAGTGGGTGTGGCGCGATTCAGCGACACGGCCGCCGTGGTCGTCGCCCCGACCACCGACCGGCGGGCGGTCAGCGCTGCGGTGCAGAACCTGACGCCCAAGGGCTCGACGGCTCTCTACGACGGACTGCTGGTCGCCGCAGGAAGCCTCGGCACCACCGGGAAACGCCATTTGCTGGTGCTCAGCGACGGTGCCGACACCGCCAGCACGGCCCGTCTGGAGGCCGCCCTCACGGCGATCTCCCGGTCCGGCGTCACCGTCAACGTCATCACCCTGGCTACGGATGACAAGACCACGGCGGTGCTCGGGCGCATCGCGGACGCGGGTTCCGGACGGGTCGTTCCCGCGACGGACACCGCCGGGCTGCTGCGCGCTCTCACGAATGCTTCGACTACTGCGCAGACGGTCACGGTCACGGCTCCGGTCCCGGCCGAGGTGGCCGGCAAGC
>JALYNC010000185.1 GCA_030773415.1 Actinomycetota bacterium | reverse complement strand
TGGGCCGGTCGAATCCGCGGACGACGAGCTCGGGGTCGCGCAGCTCCAGCCGTTCGACGATCTCCTCGCGGACCGGTGGCGCGGCGGTCGCGGTCAGCGCGCACACCGGCGGAGAACCGAGCTGAGCGATCACCGAGCCCAGGCGCAGGTACTCCGGCCGGAAGTCGTGGCCCCACGAGGAGACGCAGTGCGCCTCGTCGACGACGAACAGCGACGGCTTCGCGGCCGCCAGGTCGGCGACCACCTCCGGCTTGGCGAGCTGCTCGGGGGCCAGAAAGATGAACTCGATGTCCCCGGCCGCAATCGCGTCGAACGCCCCGGTCACCTCGCGCTCCGACTGCGACGAGTTCGCGCTGGCCGCCCCGCCCGCGCCGGGCCGCTTGAGCAGCGCCTGTACCTGATCCCGTTGCAGGGCGATCAGCGGCGAGACGACCACGGTCGGCCCGTCGAGCAGCAGGGCCGGCACCTGGTAGACCGCCGACTTGCCCGAGCCCGTTGGCATGACAACCAGCACGTCCCGGCCCGCCAGCACCGCCGTCATTGCCTCGAGCTGCCCGGGCCGCAGCTCATCCCAGCCGTACACCTGCTGGGCCGTACGCCGTAAGTCGGCGGCGGAGGAGGAGGTCGTGGAAGTCAGGGCGGGTCTCCTGTTGCGGGGTGGGTGGGGTTGGGGTTGTTGGCGAATTGCCGGGTGTCATGGGTGTTGACGGGCGTGGTGGCGTGCCAACGGATCCGTCGCACGCCGGGGCTCCGGGCATACCCCGTCCCGCTCGGGTGACGCCGGACAGGGCCGACGGGCCGTGCGCACCACGCGCTGGCGACGCGAAGCAGCCGCGCCATCGCGGACCGTCGACATGGCCGGTCGACATGGGACGGACTGCCACACTGACCCGCATGCGGCTGCGAACGGTGATCCATCCCGTGGCGGCCTGCCTGCTGACGGAGCTGCGGGACGAGCGGACGCCGACCGCGGCCTTTCGGCGGCTGACCGCCGAGCTGGCGGTGCTGCTCGCCTTCGAGGCGACCCGCGAGCTGGCGACCGAGCCGGTGCAGATCCGGACTCCTGTGGGCCCCACGACGGGGGCACGGCCGGCCAGCCCGCCGCCCCTGCTCGTGCCGGTGCTGCGGGCCGGGCTCGGTCTGCTGGACGGCGTCCGGTCCGTGCTTCCGGACGCGCAGGTCGGCTTCGTCGGCATGGCGCGGGACGAGGCCAGCCTGCAACCAGCCGCCTACCTCGACCGCCTGCCGGCCGACCTGACCGGCCGGCAGTGCTTCGTCCTGGACCCGATGCTCGCCACGGGCGGCACCCTAGTCGCCACGGTACGGCTGCTGGTCGAGCGCGGGGCGCGCGACGTCACGGCGGTGTGCCTGCTCGCCGCGCCCGAAGGCGTCGCGACGCTGGAGCAGGCTTTCTCCGGTGACTCCTCGGTGAACCTCTCGCTCGTGGTGGCGGCGATCGATGACCACCTCAACCACGTGGGCTACATCGTCCCGGGACTGGGCGACGCCGGAGATCGGCTCTACGGCGGCTGAGGCGGCGCCCGCTTTACCCGTCCCCAGCCCGCCGCCAAGTACGGCCGGCGACCCCGGTGCGGGAACCGCAAACTGTCGGTGCGCTCGCCTAGCGTGCGGAGCATGCGGCTGTTGCACACCTCCGACTGGCACCTGGGGCGCTCCCTGCACCGGGCGGATCTGCGGGATGCCCAGGCCGCCTACCTCGATCATCTGGTCCAAACGGTCCGCGCCGAGAAGATCGACGCGGTCCTGGTCGCCGGTGACGTCTACGACCGAGCCATTCCGCCGCTGGACGCCGTCAAGATGTTCGAGTCGGCGCTGGTCCGCATTCGCGAGACGGGTGCCCGGGTGGTACTGATCAGCGGCAACCACGACTCGGCGCAGCGCCTGGGGTTCAGCAGCCAGTTGCTCGACGCGTCCGGGGTCCATCTGCGCACCCGGGTCGCCGAGACGGCCCAGCCCGTGCTGCTCCAGGACCGGCACGGTCCGGTGGCCGTCTACGGCATCCCCTACCTCGAGCCGGAGGCGGTCGCGGATGCGCTGCCGCCCGACCCGGCGGCGGTGCCCGGCGTCGATGCGCCAGCGCCGTGTGGGCATGCCGGCGTCCTGGGCCGGGCGACCAGCTGCATCCGCGCCGATGCCACCCGGCGCGGCGTCCGGTCGGTGGTCCTGGCGCACGGCTGGGTGCACGGCGGCGCGCCGAGCGACAGCGAGCGCGACATCACCGTGGGCGGCGTCGGTGCCGTCTCCGCCGAGCTGTTCAGCGACTTCAGCTACACGGCACTCGGGCATCTGCACGGCCCGCAGGTGATCCGCCCGGAGCTGCGCTACAGCGGCTCGCCATTGCCGTACTCGTTCAGCGAGGCGGGCCACCGCAAGGGCAGCTGGCTGGTGGAGCTCGGCCGGGACGGCCTGGCGCGCGTAGAGCACGTCCCGGCACCGGTGCACCGCCGGCTCAGCACCCTCCGGGGCCCGCTGGATGAGCTGCTGCGGGCGCCGGAGCACGGCGCGCGGACCGGCGACTTCGTGTCGATCACGCTGACCGACGCCGCCCGGCCGACGGACGCGATGGCCCGGCTCGCCGTCCGCTTTCCGCACCTGTTGGTGCTGAGCTGGGAGCCGGAAGGTGCTGTGGACGACGGCCTCACCTACAGCTCCCGGCTGCGCGGACGCAACGACGTCGAGGTGGCCGCCTCGTTCGTGCGCCACGTCCGGGGCACCGAGGCCAGCGACGGTGAACGACGGCTGCTGATGGCGGCCATGCAACACGCCCGCACCCGCGACGCCGAGCCCGCCGTGACCTCGGACGGCGTCGCCGCCGCGCCGCTGCACCTGCCGGCCCCGCTTCCCGGCGGAGTTGGGGACGGCGAACGCGACGCCCCGGCCTCCGAGCGGGGGGCCGCCTGATGCGTCCGCACCGGCTGCGGCTTACCGCATTCGGGCCGTTCGCGGGCACCGTGGAGCTCGATCTGGACGGGCTGTCCTCCGCCGGGCTGTTCCTGTTGCACGGTGACACGGGGGCCGGCAAGACCAGCCTGCTTGACGCCCTCGGCTTCGCGCTGTACGGCCGGGTGCCCGGCCAGCGGGGACGCACCAGGCGGCTGCGCTGCGACCACCCCAGCACGCATCGCACGTCGGTGGAGCTCGAGGCCACCATCGCCGGTCGCCGGCTGCGGATCACCCGCCACCCCGAGCAGGTCCGCCCAAAGCTGCGTGGTGCCGGTACCACCACCGAGCAGGCCAAGGTGACCCTCGGCGAGCTCCGCTGCGGGCAGTGGCAGGTCCTGTCGACCCGCGTCGGCGAGGCGGACGCCGAGATCGCCGACGCGATGGGCATGAGTGCCGAACAGTTCTTCCAGGTAGTGCTGCTGCCGCAAGGGGAGTTCGCCCGGTTCCTGCGCGCGGACTCCGAAGAGCGAGGACGTGTACTGGAGCGGTTGTTCGCGACCGACCGGTTCCGCGCCGCCGAGGCGTGGCTCGCCGATCAGCGTCGCCTCAGCGCGGCGGAGACGGAACAGGCCAGAGTCGCGGTGCACCACCTGGCCGGCCAGATCGCCGGCACCGCCGGCGTTGCGGAACCGGACGGCCCGCAGGTCCTCGCCTGGGCCGAGGCCGTCATGGGCGACGCGGCGAGCGCCGCGGCCGAGGCGGACGCCCGGGCGACCGACAGCGCAACCGAACTGCAGCGGGCGGTTTCCGCCGCCGAGGACGCCACCCGACTCGCCGAGCGCCAGCGGCGGCGATCGGTCGTCGACCGCCGCATCTCCGCGGCCGGCCGGGAGCAGCCGGGAATCGACGCGCTGCTGCGAGAGCTGATGGCCGCGGAACGGGCCGCCGAGGTGAGCGGAGAGCTGCGGTCGGCCCATCAGGCCGCCGACGAGCTGGCCGCTGCACAGGCCCGGCACATCGCGGCCGTCCGCAGCGCGGCCGGTTCCGGCGCCCGACCAGACGACGACGCAGCGACGTTGCGCGTGCTCGCGGACGAAGCGCGCACCGGCATCGGCCGGCTCGAGCAGCTGAGGGAGCAGGAGCGCCAGGCGGTCGAGTCAGAGGCCACCGCGGTAAGACTGCGCGATGAGGCGGCGGAGATCGCAGCGCAGTTGCGGCAGTGCCGAGACATCGCCGAACGGGCCCGCCGCGACTCCGCCGTCGCGGCGCAGCAGCGGCAGGTTGCCTCCGCCGCCGCCGCGGAGGCGCCCGGCCTCGCGGCTGAGGCTGCTGCCGCCCGCCGGCTGCTGGATGTGCTGAACCGGCTGGAGGTCGCCCAGCGCGAGCACGAGCGCCTGCGATCGGTTTCCCTCGACGTCCAGGAGACGGCCCTGCAGCTGCGCAAGCACGCGGCGGATCTTCGGGAGCAGCGCATCGACGGCATGGTCGCCGAGCTGGCCGCTTTTCTCGTGGACGGCGACCCCTGCCCCGTGTGCGGATCGTTGTCGCACCCCGAGCCGTCGGCGCTGCGCGCGGGCGCCGTCACCCGCGACGATGAACGGGCGGCTCAGCGGGAGGCTGAGCTCGCCGCCGATCGGGCCGAGGTGATCGGCAGGGAACTGGCGGCTGCGGCGTCCCGCGTGCAGCAGCTGTCGCAGCAGGCGCGCGAGCTGACGGCAGCGCCGCCGGACGGCAGTAGCGGAGCGGACGCCGCCGCTGCGCAGGAGCCGATGAGCAAGCTGCCGACGCCGGCGCGGGTGCGCGAGTGCCTGGCGGGCCTGGAAAGTCGCCACGGGGCAGCGCAGGCGGCCGGGGCGGAACTGGCAGCGATCGAGAGTGCGCTCGAAGAGCTCGTGGCCACCATCAACCGCAGCGAGCGGGACGCGGCCGGGCTGCACGCCCGCCATCAGGAGACGCTGCTCGCCGCCGACACCGCGGCGCAGGCCGCCGAGTCCAGCCGGTCGTCGCTGCAAGAGCGGCTGGACGGTGCAGCGAGTGTGGACGCGGCACTTCGGGCCGCTCACCGCCGCGCTCAACGGCTCGCCGATGCCGCCGAGGCGGCCAGTCGGCTCGCGACGGCCAGCCGGGCGGCCGAAGTGAGCAGCGC
>JALYNC010000184.1 GCA_030773415.1 Actinomycetota bacterium | reverse complement strand
GTCCGGAGCCCTTCGGCGACATGTCCTGCGCTCAGCCGATCGGCTGGAACGACGGCTGCTTGACCTCCCAGGCCATGAACTCGCAGTAGATCATGTTGGAGTTCAGTGTGCTGATGCAGGGCGCTGCCGCACCTGAGGGCGTGTTCCAGCTGACCGCAAAGTCGGTGCCCGTCCCGGTGCTGCCCGCGGCCACGTCGAAGTAGCCGACGAAGCAGTCCTCCTGTCGGGGATCACAATTGTCGGTCTCGCTGGTGACCGCGCGGCGGCTGTCATTCAGATCGGCCACCATGACATTGCGTACATTGGTGCACTTTCCGACCGCCACGCAGTTCGCCGTGAAGGTGATCGACCGTCCGTCCGGCATCCACGCGGGGCTCATCACCACGTCCTTGGCGCCCTTGGCCCCGTCCCGGGTGACCAGCTTGGTGGCGCGCGTGGTGGCGGACACCGTCTTGACCCGCTTCGGCTCGCCGGCGCAGGAGCGGACGAACAGAATGAGGTCCGACGTGGGCGACCACTGCGGGGCGGAGTCGCGGCACGCGGCTGACGGAACGGTCAACAGGGTCGCCGTGCCCCCGGCCAACGCCACGGTAGAGATCCGGCCGTTGCGGGCAAAGGCCAGCTTGGCACCGTTCCCGGACCAGCTGGCGCCCGAGGCGTTCCCCATGACGCGGCGGATGTTCTGGCCGGCTGCCGTCATCAGCCAGATGTCCGATCCCCGGTTGTAGGCGAGCGTGGCGCCGTCAGGGGACCAGGCCGCGTCGGAGCTGATGCCGCCGGAGGTGAGCCGCTTGGTGCCCGAGCCGTCCCGCCGCTGCACGAAGACGTCGCTGCCCTCTCCGGTTCCACTGACGACCGTGAACGCGACCTGTGCGCTGGCGGCGGTGACGGCGGCACCGGCAGACGTGGCCGTGGCGACCGGAGCCACCAGTGCCAGTGTGCTGACAAAGACACCGGCTGTGAGCGAGCGACGCATCTGACTTCCCTCCGTGTTTGGCTAGTGACAGAAAGCTACGCCCGCAGCCGGTGTCGGGGGAGGGTGATTCCGAAGATTGCCCCGAACGGCCTAACAAGATAGGGAACTGATCCTCGCTGGTTAGGCCGAACGGGTGGTCGTAACCTTTCGGGCATATCTGGTGAAAAGGGGCCGAGGTGCAGGAGCAAACGCATCTACATGCGGAGTCGGCGATCGACTGCGGGCTCTACACGGACGGGAGGCGGCGGGCGGCTCCGACCGGCGATAGCTGCGCGCAGTCCCTGGCCCGGGCGCGCTCGACGCCCGGCTCCTTCGTGTGGATCGGGCTGGTCGAGCCCACGGCGCTGGAGCTCGACGGCCTGGCCGCCGAGTTCGGCCTGCACCCGCTGGCCGTTGAGGACGCCGTCCACGCGCATCAACGTCCAAAGGTCGAGACCTACGGCGACACGGTGTTCGTCGTGCTGAAGACGGCCCGGTACCTCGACGCCGAATCACGGGGCAGCTCTCGCGAGACCGCCGACGTCATCGAGACGGGCGAGGTCATGCTGTTCCTCGGGCCGCAGTTCGTGGTGACCGTGCGACATGGTCCGGGCTCGCTGGCCCCCGTCCGCGCGCGGCTGGACAACGAGCCCGATCTGCTCCGCTGCGGGCCGTGGGCGGTGCTTTATGGCGTGGCGGACAGCGTCGTCGACGACTATCTGGCGGTGGCCGCGAACTTCGAGTACGACGTGGACGAGGTGGAGGCCGAGGTGTTTGCGCCCGGCCGGAGTGCCGACGTGGCGAAGGTCTATGCCCTCAAGCGGGAACTGCTCGCCTTCCGCCGTGCCGTCTTGCCCCTGGGACGTCCGATGGACCGGCTGGCGGCTGGGCAGGTGATCCAGGTGCCTGCGGGTGTCGTCGAGTACCTCGGCGACGTACACGACCACCTGCAGCGGGTGGCGGAGCACATCGAGAGCTATGACGAGCTGCTCAACGGCATCCTGCAGGCCAACCTGGCGCAGGTCAGCCTGCAGCAGAACAACGACATGCGGAAGATCAGCGCCTGGGCCGCGATTCTCGCCGTTCCGACGGCGATCGCCGGTGTGTACGGCATGAACTTCGAGCACATGCCCGAGCTCGGCTGGCGGTACGGCTACCCCATGGTCGTTCTCGTCATGCTGTCGGTGTGCGCGGTGCTCTACGCCAGCTTCCGCCGCAACGACTGGCTCTGAGGGAGCCCGGCACCCGACGTGCCGCAGACCGGCGACAGCGAGTCAGATCCAGCAGGGCGCCTTCTGCACGTTCTTGCCGGCCGCTGTGCACTCGCGGAACACCATGCGCTGCTGCCACTCCCCGTACGGCAGCACCTTGGCCGCAAGAACCGGATACAGGTAGAAGAAGTTGACGACGACGAGGACGGCGAACGTGGCGACCAGCACCGTGCCGGTGGCCCGCCGCTCCCGGCCGGCCTGCCGGCCGCCCAGTAACCAATGTGCCCACAGGGCGTATCCCAGGGCGAAGAACGGCACCGCCGGAAGCGCGTAGAACAGGAACATCGTGCGATCCGGTGTGGCGAACCACGGCAACAGCGTCGCCGCGATGCCGGCCAGGACCGCACCCGCCCGCCAGTCGCGATGGGCCAGCCAGAACCACAGCAGCGCCACGATCAGCGGGATGCTGCACCACCAGATCACCGGCGTTCCGACGCCGAGGACCTCCCGGGCGCAGGCGTCCGCCCCGCAGCTGCCGTCGGGTGAGGTGTAGAAGTAGGACACCGGTCGCAGCAGCAGCAGCCAGCCCCAGGGCTGCGACTTATACGGGTGGGACGAGTCCAGCCCGACGTGGAACCGGTACGCCTCCGCGTGGTAGCCCAGCCAGCCGCGGAAGACGGCCCAGGCGTGAGCCACCGGGCCCTGGTCCGGCTGCACGTATTTGTCATGGCCGTACGCCGTCTGCGCGTCGCCGAGGAACCAGCCCGTCCAGGAGACCGTGTAGACGAGCGCGGGAACGGCGAGCAGGTACGCCGACGTGGGCAGCGTCCGGCGCCGCAGCACGTCCAGGAACGGCCGGCGGACGCCGGCGGCGCGCACGGCGCCCAGCTCCCAGAAGGCTGCGAGCAGTCCGAACCCGGCGAGGAAGTACAGCCCGCTCCACTTCGTCGCACAGGCGGCGCCGAGGAACATTCCGTCGGCCTGGTGCCACGGCCGCAGCCGCCCGGCC
>JALYNC010000183.1 GCA_030773415.1 Actinomycetota bacterium | reverse complement strand
GTCGCGCATCTGATGAACACCCGACCACGCAAAACGCTGGGCTGGGAGACCCCAGCCCAGCGTCTAGCGGACCTACTGATCTAACCTCCACACACACCGTGTTGCGACGACCCCTTGATTCCGCCTGCGGCGAAGGGGCCGTTGCCGTTACCAAGTGCTAATCGGCTGCGGAAGCCGTGGCTCCTCGGCGGAGCCAGCCGCCGAAGCTCAGTCGGCGGCGGCTGCGGACAGCGCCGGCGCCGACTCGTCGACAGGGGACTCCCCCGGCGCACTCTGGCCTGATCCGGAGTCGTCCAGCTGCACGCGCTCGGCGCCGGTGTAGATATTGAACGAGCTGCCGCGGGAGAAACCGACCAGCGTCATGCCGGAGTCCTCCGCCAGATCGGCGGCGAGCGACGACGGCGCCGACACCGCGGCCAGGACCGGCAGGCCGGCCATGACGGCCTTCTGCACCAGCTCGAACGACGCGCGGCCACTCACCTGAAGAATCGAGCCACGCAGCGGCAGCCTGCCGTTCTGCACCGCCCAGCCCACCACCTTGTCGACGGCGTTGTGGCGTCCGACGTCCTCGCGCAGACACAGAAGTTCACCCGCCGGAGTGAACAGCCCGGCGGCGTGCAGACCGCCCGTCCGGTCGAACACCTTCTGCGCCGCCCGCAGCGAGTCGGGCAAGCCGGCCAGCACCTCCGGCCGGAGCGAGACGTCGTCCTCGGCCACTGTCCAGGGGGCCACGGTGCGGACCGCGTCCAGGCTCGCCTTGCCGCACAGGCCGCACGAGGACGTCATGTAGAAGTTGCGCTCGATCGACGGGTCGGGCGGCGCGACACCCGCGGCCAGCACCACGTCCAGCACGTTGTAGGTGTTGCTGCCGTCGGCCGTGGCGCCGGCGCAGTAGCGGATGCCGGCGATGTCCTCCGCCGACCGGACGACACCCTCGCTGACCAGGAAACCAGCCGCCAGGTCGAAGTCGTGGCCGGGGGTGCGCATCGTGATCGACAGCGCCGATCCGCCGACCCGGATCTCCAGCGGCTCCTCCGCGGCCAGGGTGTCGGGCCGCGCGCTCGCGGCCCCGTTCACCACACGCACCACACGCCGCCGACTCGTCACCCGTCCCATAACCGCTGCAACGGAGGGGCCGCGGCGCGAATTCCGGCTGTACGCCCCGTGACGTGTGCGGGTGGGCACGCCCTGGTACCGGGACGCGGCAGGAACCTTCGGGGCCTCAGCGACCCGGCAGCGTGGTGACGTGGCGGCGGCCCGAGCCCCGGAGGGCGGCAAACCGGGTGACAGGGGCCGGCCCGGCCGCCTACCGTCGTGGCCGCACCTCATGGAGTAGATCAGCGGCAGATCGCCCGGCTGCGGACCGGGAGGGCGCAGGTTCGACTCCTGCCTCCATGTCTGACGTCCCGCGGCGTCCACAGTCCCCCGTCCGACGTCCACCCTCCGATGTCCCTGACCCGATGTCGGAGCGGCCGCATGGACCGTCCTTGCCGGTCGTCTCCGTTGGCGTGCCACCGAGCCCATCCCGCCGAGTTGAGGAATCGATGCACGAGGAGCGCCGCGCGACCGCGTCTCCGCACTATGCGGTGGGGCGGCTCGAGGACGCCCTGCATACCGCGACGACGGCCGCCGACGACGCCACTCGGGCTCGGGCGGCGGCGAAGGCCGGTCGCTGGCGTGCCGTGCTCGACGGGATGAAAAGCGGCACGCTGACCATCGGCTCGCGGACGCCGGTGGCCGGCACGCCGCCCTGGGTGACCCTGGAAGTGGTGACCGGCGGCTTCGCCACCGGGCGGTACCTGGCGGAGCAGCCCCTGGATCACGACGAGCGCGCCCGCCACGCCGAGCTGCCCGCTGTTCCCGGATTCACGCCGCGCGAGCAACTCAACCTGTGGTACCTCAGCGACGCCGGTCAGGCCGAACTGCTGACCACTGTCGGCAGCGAGCGGTACCGGATCGATCTGCCCGAACACGCGGCGCTGGCCGTCGTGGCCCTGCTCGTCGAGCGGGGGCACGCCGAGGCGGCGCTCGACCTCGTCGCGGAGCTGCGCCCGTTCCTGTACCGGCTGCGGTTCACGCCGCAGCCCACCGATCGGCCGGTGCCTCCCGTCGCAGCGGTGCACGTGGCGTCGGTCGGCACCGTCGCCGCGACCCTGCGAGCAGCAACGCCCCCCGCGCAGCTGGTCGCGATGCGGGAGGCACTCGAGCTGTGGCATCCCCTCTACGACGGCCTCGTGGCCCTGTGGGCGGAGACCGTGGACGGCGACCTGCCCCACCTCGTCGACGACGGCGGGGTTCTTGGCGTGGCCGGCGGCTGGCCTGCCCGCCACTTCCCGCCGGGTTGGGCGGCTCGCCGCGCCGCCTGGCTGACCCGCTACGCCGCCGTCGAGAACGACGCTACGGCGTCCACCCGGGACCAACACCGGAGGAGCAACTTCACGCGACTGCGGCACGCGCTGGAGATGGCCGGCGACGACGGCGCCAACCTGTCCGGCCGGGACGTGGGCTGGATCCGGCGGGCGCTGGCCAACACGATCACCCGGCACGGGGCCCCGGGCAGCGAGGCGCGCACCGGGCTGCGCGCCGTCCAGGCGGAGGTTGCGGCCCGGCCGACGCACGCCGCTGTGGCGCACGTCGTTGCCGGCCGACTCGAAGGCCTTCCTGCCGACGGCGGCCTCCCGGCCCTGGAGCCGGTCGTGGCGGACACCACGGGCGGGGAGGCGCCGGAAATCGGTGACGGCGTGGCGGTGCCGCCGTCCATCGTCGCGAAGGTGAGCCGTGCGCTCGAGGCGACCGTGGAGGAGCTGGTCGAGCGGCGACTGATCCGCTCCAGCGAGGTTCTCGCCCGGGTGCTGCCGCAGGTCACGGCGCAGTACGTGTCGGCGGGCGTCGACGACGCGGTGCTGGCCGGGCTGTACGCCCGCACCTATGCGGCGTTCCGGCGACGTCGCAGCCTGCTCCTGCTGAACCTCGAGCATCAAGTGCGCTTCGAGGAGCTGCCGTGGATCGCTGACCTGGCCGGCTTCCGCGTCCCCGGCGGGTCGGCGCAGCCCGCCCGGCAGGCGCTGCAGGCCGCCCTCCTACTGGCGCTCGACGCGTTTCCGGGGCGGATCTTCCCAAATCCACTCGTGCGGGAGTTCGTCGCCCTCGCCGCCGCGGCCGACTTGCGGCTACCTCTGGTCGAGGAGGTGGACGCACAAACCAAGTGCAGGAAAGCGGCCAAGGTCGCCAGCGCGAGCCTGCAGGGCTCGCTGTACGCGCGGTACTACGACCTGCCAGGCTCGGAGTTCTGGTCCGCGCCGCCGGAGGCGGTGGGCTGGTTGCGGCGGCTCCAGCGGCGATGGAGCAGGGCGACGGCCTCCGACTTCACCGAGCTGTGCCGTGCCCGCGCGGCCGAGGCGGGCAGGGAGGGGCGCCGCTGGAGCTTGGAGGCCTACGGCGCCGAGCTGGAGCAGAGCCAGATCCTCACCACCAACAACCTGGCCGTGCTGATCGTCGCCCTGGACCTGGAGGCCACCCTCCGGGAGCGGGCTCCCGAGCTCGCCGACCGGGTGCTGACACAGGTGCTCCACAGCCATGCCCGTCTGCCGATCCAGCCCCATGCGGCGCAGCAGGCGGTCAAGAGGATCGCCTACGCCTGGCGGCAGGCGCTCTACCTGCTCAGCTACTGCGACGAGCAGTCCCAGGAGGCCGCGGTGCGCCGCCTGCTCCACGCCACGACCACGCGCCCGGGGCGCCAGCTCCGTCCGGTCGCCGAGGGGCTGGCGCATGTGCACGCCGGTGGACGGTTCACCGCCGCCGGCATTGCCGACGGCGGAACCGGACGGCGGCTGCTGGGCTGGTCGGTCGGTAGGCACTGGCTGCTCGAACCGGCCCCTGGCCCGACGCGGTGAGGAGGGATGCAGCCTGGCTGTCGGCGGCGGCCGAGCGGGTTTCGGCCGACCTCGTCCGAACGACGAACCGACCGTGGACGTGCGATGTCGGCTCCGACTACGTCCTGACGGTGAGCGATGGCGTGATTGGCGAGCGCCTGTTGCTGGAGTCGGAGGTCGAGGTCGAGGACGAGGAGTGGTTCGCGCCGGTCGGGGCCACCGCCGCCGAGCTGGACGCCGGCCTCGACGCGGACGCCGACGAGCTGCTGTCGTCCGAGGTGGCCGAGGCGCTGCGGAGCCTGGGCGTTGAGTGGTCCGTCTGTGCCGAACACCGCCGCGCCATGATTTCGTGCAGCGGCTCGTGGATCTGCAACGGGGAGCCGTCGCACGACGTCGCGGAGGTCGGCTCCCTGCAAGCCGCACAGGTGCTGTAGCCGGCCGACGGGCGTCGGCAACTAGAGTCCGGACCATGCGCGTGTCGTTGATGACTCGGGAGTACCCGCCGGAGGTCTACGGCGGCGCCGGTGTCCACGCCGAATACCTCGCTCGCGAGCTGCGCCGGCTGCTGGAGGTGCAGGTGCTGTGCTTCGGGCAGCCCCGCGCGGACGACGGTGTCGTGGCTGCTCAGCCGTGGGAGGCGTTGTCGGGCGCGAACTCGGCCCTGGGCGTGATGTCGGTCGATCTCGCGTTCGCCGCCGCGGCGGCAGGCTCCGACGTGGTGCACAGCCACACCTGGTACGCGAACCTGGGCGGACACCTGGCCAAGCTGCTGCACGGTGTCCCCCATGTGGTCACCACGCACAGCCTGGAGCCGCTGCGGCCGTGGAAGGCCGAGCAGCTCGGCGGCGGGTACGCCCTGTCGTCGTGGTGCGAGCGGACCGCCCTGGAGTCCGCCGACGCGGTGATCGCGGTCTCCGAAGGCATGCGGCGCGACGTGCTGGCCAGCTACCCGTCCGTACAGCCGGAGCGCGTGACCGTGATCCACAACGGCATCGACACCGACGAGTACGCGCCGGACCGGGGAACCGACGTGCTGCGCCGGCTCGGCGTCGACCCGCAGCGCCCGTTCGTGCTGTTCGTGGGACGGATCACCCGGCAGAAGGGCGTCTCGCATCTGCTTGCCGCGATGCGGCACGTCGACCCGGGGGCGCAGCTGGTGCTGTGCGCCGGCGCTCCGGACACCCCAGAGATCGGCGCGGAGACCGCCCGGCTGGTCGCCGAACTGACCGCCGAGCGGTCCGGGGTGATCTGGGTGGACACCATGTTGCCCAAGCCGGAGGTCATCCAGCTGCTGACCGCCGCCACGGTTTTCGTGTGCCCGTCGGTGTACGAGCCCATGGGCATCGTGAACCTGGAGGCCATGGCATGTGAGACGGCGGTCGTGGCCACGGCGACCGGCGGAATTCCGGAGGTGGTGGCCGACGGCGAGACCGGCCTGCTCGTGCCGATCGACCCGGTCGGGGACGGCACCGGCGAGCCGGCGGACCCGGACCGCTTCGCCCGGGACGTCACCGAGCGGATCAACACCGTGCTGGGCGATGCGGAACTGGCGGAAAGACTCGGCCTGGCCGGCCGGCGCAGGGCCGTCGAGCACTTCGGCTGGACGGCCGTGGCGCAGCGAACCGCCGACCTCTACCGCAGCCTGCTCTGACGAAGCGGCGCCGGCCCGCCCGGGCGCCCAGACTGCTCAAGGGACTTGGCTCAGGGAGCTCAGGCGGCCTGGTGTGCGGTGCCCAGGCTGGGCAGGGCGGCGATCCCTTCGGCGCCCTCCGCAACGGCGACGATCTCGAACTCCTCCACCGAAGGGCCGGCGCCCACCATCTCCGTGACCGGGCTGGGCTTGGACTGGAACTCGGTCAGGAACGCCGTCCGGTCCTCGGCGGTACGCCACAGGTACGTACCGGCGAAGAAGGTGCCCTCGCGCATCGTCCAGACCTTCTCGTGCAGCCCCGGCATGCCGGTGAACCGCGGCAGTGACGCGGTGCGCACGTAGCTGCGCAGCTGCTCCGCGACGCCGTCGGGAGCGGCGTGCAGCGGCCAGCGAACAGTCAGACCGAACATCGGATGTCCTTACTGCCACTCGTTCGAGGGCGGTTATGTGCGTCGACGGCGAGCGAAGTTCAGGCCGCCGGGCGGGGACGGAAGCCGGCGGTGTTCAGGCCGGCGGCTCTGCCGGCGGTGTCATTGCCGGCGGTGTCATCGCGGCGGAGTCCATGGACTCCAGCCAGCGCAGCAGCAGCCGGACGCCGTATCCGGTGCCGCCCTTGGACACCTCGTCCTCGTCGGCGTCGGCCCGCGCCGGTCCGGCGATGTCCAGGTGCGCCCAGGGGACGCCGGCCACGAACTCTCGCAGGAACAGGGCCGCGATGATGGATCCGCCCGAGTAGTCCTTACGCCCGATGTTGGCCAGGTCGGCCACGTCCGAGTCGAGCGTGTCGCGGTACTCGGCCACGAAGGGCATGCGCCACAGCCGCTCCCCGCCGTCGGCTGCGGCCGCGACGAGCGCATCCGCGAGGGCGTCGTCGGTGGCGTACAGCGCCCCGTGCCGCTTGCCGAGGCCCAGACTCGCCGCACCGGTCAGCGTCGCGAGGTCGACGATCACGTCCGGGCGTAACCGCCGTACGGCGTACGCCAGTGCGTCCGCCAGAACCAATCGGCCCTCGGCATCGGTGTTGAGCACCTCGACCGTCTGTCCGCCGTAGTGCCGGATGACATCGCCCGGACGCATGGCCGAGCCGGACGGCATGTTCTCCGCCGCCGGGACGAGGGCCGTCACCCGCGTGGACGCGCCCAGGGCGGGCAGCGCCGACATCACGGCGAGCACGGCGGCGCCACCGGCCATGTCGGTCTTCATGCCGACCATGGCGTCGTTGGGCTTGAGCGACAGCCCGCCCGAGTCGAAGGTGACTCCCTTGCCGATCAGCACCACATGACCGGCGGAGCGCCGCGGCCGGTAGGAGACCTCGAGGAAGCGGGGCGGCCGCTGGGAGCCCTGGCCAACGGCGAGCACGCCACCGAAGCCCTCGCGCAACAGCTCGGCCTCGTCGCGGATCCGCACCCGAAGGCCGCCCTGCAGCGCCTGCGCCTGTTCCGCCAGCCACTGCGGCGACTTGACCAGCGATGGCGTGTTCACCAGTGTCCGCGCCAGGGCGGTGGCGTCCGCGGTGCGTACGGCGGCGTCAAGCACCGGCCGCGCCGCCGCGACGTCGGGCACCAGTACCTCGACCTCGCTCAGCCGGCCGCCCGGCTCGGCGTCGGCTTCCGGAACGGACGCCTTCTTGGTCCGGCGTTTGCCGTCGGCTGTGGCATCGGACACCCCGTCGGCTGCGGCATCGGACGCCCCGTCGGCTGCGGCATCGGACGCCCCGTCGGCGGTGAAGGCGTAGGACGAGAGCAGCAGACCCTCAGCGAAGGCGCGCAGCCCGCTGCCGTCGGCTTCGAGCGCGACGGTCGAGCGCAGGCGAGGGCCGTCCTTGATCCGGCGGCCCATGACAGCACCGGCCTTGCGCAGCTCGGCGGTACCGCCCGCACCCACGCCGACCAGGAAGATCGTGGGCCGGCCGTCCGGGCCGTCCTGGCCGATGGTGATCAGTTCCCCGGCCTCCCCCTTGGCGGCGGCCCGGCCGAGGTGGAACGCCAGGTCCACGCCGAGCCCGGAGAGCACCTCGACGCCGGCCCCGACGCGCGGCTCGGCATCACCCGGATGCAAAGGGAGCGCCAGCGGATCGTCACCGGACAGCGTGCCCGCCGATGCATCTGCCGCAATCTCCTGCAGCAGCTCGGCGGGGCTCAGGGAGAGCGACAGACGAATCACGTTCTCCTGCTTTCAGCCGAGGGCACCATGCTGCCCTTGCGGGGTACGCCTGGCAGACGCCATGCCGCCGCTGCCTCTGCCGCCATTACTGCCGACTCCGGCGCTGTAGCAGGCCGAGCTCAGCCCGCGGCCGCCTTCAGGGCGTCGCCGAGGCCGTTCGCCTCATCGGCCGAAAGCTCGACGACGAGCCGCCCTCCACCTTCGAGGGGGACGCGCATGACGATGCCACGCCCCTCCTTGGTGACCTCGAGCGGACCGTCACCCGTCCGCGGCTTCATGGCCGCCATGGGCTGTCTCCTTCCCGTACACAGGTGCGCCGCCGGCCCCCAGAGGGCCGACGGTGCGATTGCCCATGATTATCCCCGACGCGGGCCGAACATCGGTAATCGCCGTGCCATGCCTGTGCGGCACTCAGGAGCAGCCGCGGAACACGCAGCCCGCGAGGTGGTCGTCGACCAGTCCGCACGCCTGCATCATGGCGTAGGCGGTAGTGGGACCGACGAACCGAAAACCCTTGCGACGTAGCGCTTTGGCCAGTGCCCGGGACTCCGCGGTGAACGCAGGCACCTCCTCCAACGTATCCGGCGGCGGAGCGTCCGCGGTGGGCGCGAAAGACCACACGAGCGCCGCGAGGCCGGCCGGCAGGGCGGCGGCGGCACGCGCGTTGCCGATCGTTGCTTCGATCTTGGCTCGGTTGCGGACGATGCCGGCGTCAGCCAGCAGCCGGCCAACGTCCCGCTCGTCGAATTGGGCGACCTCGTCGATCGCGAACCCGGCGAACGCGGCGCGGAATGCCGCACGCTTGCGCAGGATCGTCAGCCACGACAGTCCGGACTGGAACGCCTCGAGCGAAAGTCGCTCGAACAGGCCGTTGTCGCTGCGGACGGTCCGCCCCCACTCCGTGTCGTGGTACACGACGTAGTCCGGGGTGCTCAGCGCCCAGGGGCAGCGCAGCAGCCCATCCGCACCCGGCCGGGGAGGCCTCGCCGGGATGTCGGACGCCGCGCCGGACGTTGGGAGCGCTGCTGCCGGCTCTGCGCCGGAGGTCATGCCGGCTGCCGCGGAGCCCAGCGGGCGAACCGGCGCAGCGACAGCGCGATTCCCGCCGTGAACAACGGCCGCACGAGTCGGAACCCCAAGGCCCCCAGCGCGCCGCCTGGCACCTCCAGATGCTCGATCATGGCGAACCGGGACCGGCCGTGGGGCAGCGGCGTCACCTCGAATGCGCCCACTCCGCGCACCACCCGCCCGGTGTGCCGCACGGCGCAGCGCCGCGGCGGGTCCCACTCGCTGACCACCATCGTGTCGAGAAATCCCAGCGGGCCGATACCGGTGAAGGCAGCCACCGTCACTCCGACCCCCTGGTCGGCCCCGCCGGTCGCGGGGCCCGTCTGTCGCACGCGCGTGCCGAGCATCCAGGCACCTTGAGAACTCCAGTCGACAAGCGCGGCGAACACCCGCTCCGGCGGGGCGTCGATGTCCACCGACGCACTGACGACCGTTCTGCGGGCGGCTCCGGTAGCTGCCATGTGGGCATCCTGACCGCCCGCGGCGCCTGCCGCGACCGGAGCAACGTCAGCTGGGAACTCGTCCGCGCCACACCGCAGCTGTGCAGAGGCCGCCCCCGCAGCGCCCGGATGTCCCGGCCTGGTGGCGGCGTCGCCGGCCGGATCCCGAACCGGTGCGGCGTCGGCTGCCGCTACCGGGTCGGCCCCCGCGCCGGTGACAGTGCCGCCCGGTTCCCCGTCTGCCTGTCCGACCGTGACCTCGGCAGGAGGGAGAGCGCGCAGCTGCGCATCGCGCTCCTGCAGCTCCCCGGCCAGCCGCTCCAGCAGCGCGTCGACGTCACGCATTCGATAACCACGCAGGCTCACCGGGATGCGCACTGACCGCACCTGCTCGGCAAGCATCGGCTCGTCCGCCGCAGGCAGCTCGACGGGGGGAGGTCCGCTGCCTTCGGAGGCCTCCCGGTCCGGCCCCGACAGGCCGGTGGCCAGTACCGCCGCCGCGAACAACACGACGGCGATCAGGACCACCTCCAGCAGCAGCACGCGACGATCGTGCCACGGGACGCCGGGCGGCGAAGCCCGCACCGGCCGGGCGAACTCCCCCGCCCGCCAGCCCGGCAGTCCGGCAGCCGGAAGCTGCTACTTCCCCGCAGTGTTGTTACAGACATGCGGCCCACCTCCGCGCCTGTCGTTGCGGAGCCCGTCGTCCCCTCCCCCCTCACCCCGGCTCCCTGCCTACGGGCCTGCCGGTCCGCCGCTGGCTGCCTCGGCACGTGCAGGTCACGGCCGCCGCCTACGAGTTTCCGGCGGGCAGGGCCATCGCTGAGCGCTGCGCGGCCCTGGGCAGCGAGGTCCAGCTGCTCAGCGGCAACCGCCTACAAGGGCTGCGCGGAGCGGACGAGCGGGAGACCTACGTCCGGGCCAAGTCCACGCTGGCCGTCGTGGTGTCGCCGCCGTCCAAGCGCATGCTCAGCCCGATCCCGCCGAGCGCCGACTGGCAGTTCCACCTCGCCGAGGGGTGCCCTGCGCACTGCCAGTACTGCTACCTGGCCGGCTCGCTCGCCGGACCCCGCCGGTGACCCGCGTCTACGCCAACCTGGACGAGATCCTCCACGGGCTGACCGGCTACGAAGGCGAGCGGACCCCCGCCCGAGACCACGAGGGCACCAGTTTCGAGGCGTCCTGCAACACCGATCCGCTGGCGCTGGAGCACCTCACCGGCTCGCTGGCCGACACGATCCGCTGGTTCGGGCAGCGCAGTGCCAGCTCGCCTCGATTCACCACCAAGTTCGACGACGTGGCGTCCCTGCTCGACCTGCCCCACGTACGACGCACACGGATCCGGTTCTCCGTCAACGCACCGACGGTCGCCAGCCGCTTCGAGGGCGGGACGGCGGCCCTGCCCGAGCGGCTGACCGCACTGCGGTCGGTGGCGGTAGCCGGTTACCCGGTGGGCCTGACGATCGCCCCGATCATGCCCATGCCCGGCTGGCGGGAGGAGTACGACGGGCTGCTCACCGGCGTCGCCACTGCGCTGGACGGCGTGCCGGGGCTCGACCTGACCGTGGAGTGCATCACCCACCGCTTCACGGCCGGATCCAAGGGCGTGCTCACCGGCTGGTACCCGCGCACCAAGCTCGAGATGGACGAGGACGCCCGCGCGGCCAAGCGCACGAAGTTCGGCAGCACCAAGTACGTCTATCCCCGACCCCTGATGACCGAGCTGCGCGGCTGGTTCGAATCCGCCTTGGACCGGCGGCTACCTGACGCCCGGCTGCTCTACTGGACCTGACGCCGCTGCGTCCCCGCCGCCGCGCGGCCCCCTGAGCTCCGCGTCACAGCTCTGCCTCCAGCATCTCGGCTGGGGAGGCGGGCGCGCCGACCGGAACTGCGTTCGGCCCGGCGAACTCGTCCAGCTCTGCCAGCTCCGCCTCGATTGCGTCCAGCGCCTCACCCACCGAGCCGGTCCACCGCAGGGCACGCAATGCGGACGGGCGCACGAAGCCGGCTTCGGCCAGTGCGTCGATCTGATCCCGAAGCAGGTTGAACGTGCCGTCCGGGTCGAGGACCACCACGGGCTTGTCGTGCATGCCGAGCGTGCGGGCGGTCCAGACCTCGAGCAGCTCCTCGAGCGTCCCGATGCCACCGGGCAGGGCAAGGAACGCGTCCGACCTGCGGTCCATCTCCGCCTTGCGCTCGCGCATGGTTTCGGTGATCAACAGCTCGTCGGCGTTCCGGTCGGCGATCTCGGTGCCCGCCAGCTCGCGGGGAATCACCCCGACGGTGTGTGCGCCCCCGTCCCGCGCCGCGGACGCCACGGCACCCATGCTGGAGATGCTGCCGCCGCCGGACACCAGGGAGTGGCCGCGCCGGGCCAGCTCTGCGCCCAGCTCCGCCGCCAACTGCACGTGCCCGGCGTCGATCCGCGTGCTGGACGCGCAGAACACGCACACCGCCGCCATCAGGCGTTCGTCACCGGAGCATCAGGGCGCGTCGCCCGGCTGCGGCGCGGCCCCATCCGGCAGCCCGTCCGCCGGACCGGCGGCGCGGCCTGAACCCTCCTCCGCAGCCTGGACGATCCGAACGATCTCGTCGATGTCGTCGGTGACCTGGAACAGGTCCAGATCCGCCGGCGAGATGAACCCCTGCTCCAGCAGTTGAGAACGCAGCCAGTCGACCAGCCCGCCCCAGTAGTCCGACCGATAGAGCACCACAGGGAAGGACGTCACCTTGCGGGTCTGCACCAGGGTGAGGGCCTCGAACAGTTCGTCCAGCGTGCCGAAGCCGCCAGGCAGCACCACGAACGCCTGGGCGTACTTGACGAACATCGTCTTGCGGGCGAAGAAATACCGGAAGTTGACGCCGATGTCGACCCAGTCGTTGATCTTCTGCTCGAACGGTAGCTCGATTCCGAGCCCGACGGACAGGCCGTCGGCCTTGCAGGCGCCCTTGTTGACGGCCTCCATGACGCCGGGGCCGCCTCCGGTGATCACGGCGTAACCGGCCCGGGCCAGGGCTGCGCCGAGCTCCTGCCCGGCGGCGTAGTCGGGGTGGTCCGGAGGCGTCCGGGCCGAACCGAAGACGCTGACAGCACGCGGCAGCTCCGACAGCATGCCGAAGCCCTCCACGAACTCCGACTGGATCCGCAGGACCCGCCAGGGATCGGTGTGCACCCAGTCGCCGGGGCCACGGTGATCGAGCAGCCGCTGGTCCGTCGTGCTGGCGTGCACCTGTGCGCGGCGCAGGGTGACGGAGCCACGTTGCTTCTCCGGCGGAGGCTCCCGCTTGCTGGTGCTGGCGGCGGCGGAGGCGCGGGCTGCCTCGGCCGTGGCCGGCGGAAGTCGCTCGGGATCGATCGCGCCGGTCTTGGGCGCAGCAGGTGCCATAACGGACAAGGCTACGACGCGCTCATGCGGGCGTTTGAACTGCACCTGAATGCCGCCCGGCGGCGGCCGTACCGGTAGGGCTGGAGGTCGTCCACGGCGGCGGGCACCCGTCCGGCCGTCCTGCCACCGCACCGCCTCGAGCGTCGCTCAGTCCCCGGCGGTCGGAGCTCCGGTGGTGATCCAGCGCCGCAACGCCTTCTCGCAGGCGGCGATCCGCGGAGTCTCCACGTACTCCTCGCGGGTGTGCGCCAGGTTGGGATCTCCCGGTCCGAAGTTCACCGCCGGAATGCCCAGCTCGGCGAAGCGGGCGACGTCCGTCCAGCCGAACTTCGCCACGGCGTCCCCACCGACGCTGGCCAGGAAGTCGGCCGCCGCCGGAGCGCTCAGCCCCGGCATGGCGCCGGGCGCGGAGTCGGTCAGCACGCACTCGTACGGGTCGAGGACATCCTGCAGATGCGCGAAGGCCTCCGCCTCCGTCCGGTCCGGGGCGAACCGGTAGTTGATCGTCATGGTGCAGCGGTCGGGAATGACGTTGCCGGCCACGCCGCCCTCGATGCGGACGGCGTTGATGCCTTCGCGGTACAACAGGCCGTCGAGGGTGACCGAGCGGGCCTCGTAGGCGCTGAGCCGGGTCAGCACCTCGCCGGCGCCGTGGATCGCGTTCTCGCCCAGCCAGGCCCTGGCGCTGTGCGCCCGCTTGCCGGGGACGACGACCAGCGCCCGGATCGTGCCCTGGCAGCCGGCCTCCACGCGCGCGGAGGTCGGTTCCAGCAGGACCGCGAACTCGGCGTCGAGCCACGACCGGTGGTTGCGGGCCAGCCGACCCAGGCCGCTCTTGGCTGCCTCGACCTCTTCGTTGTCGTAGAACACGAAGGTGACGTCCTGTGTCACCTCTCTGGTCGCATCCTCAGCCGCCTTCGTGACGCAGTCGACGAGCCGCAGCATGACGGCGATGCCACTCTTCATGTCCGACGTGCCGCAGCCGTACAGCCGGTCACCATCCTTGCGGGACGGCAGGTTCTTGGCGACCGGCACCGTGTCCAGGTGACCGGCCAGGACGACCCGCGTGGGGAGGCCGAGCGTGGTGCGGGCGACCAGGGCGTTGCCGTCCCGCAGCACCTCCAGGCCCTTGCGCGACCGCAGCGCCTCCTCGACGTCGTCCGCGAGCCGGCTCTCCGACCCCGACACCGAGGGGATGTCGACCAGGGCCGCCGTGAGTGCGGCGCCCGACATCTCGAGGTCGAGCGTCACGGCGCGACGCCGTGCTCGCGCAGGACGTCGTTGAGGGCCAGCTTGTCGTGAATCTCCCCCTCGGCCAGCTGGCGGAGCACCAGCATGCAGGGCAATCCGAACTCCCCGCCGGGAAAGGAGCGGATGCGGGTGGACCCGACGCACACCGAACGCTCGGGTGCTTCACCGCGCGGCAGCTCGTTTCCGGAGGCGGCGTCGAAGACCCGGGTGGACGCGGTCAGGATGGTTCCGGCGCCCAACTTGGCGCCGCGACGCACCCGGGCACCCTCGACCACCATGCAGCGTGAGCCGATGAAAGCGTCGTCCTCGACGACGACGGGCGCCGCCTGCGGCGGCTCGAGCACGCCGCCAATTCCGACACCGCCCGACAGATGCACTCGCTTGCCGATCTGCGCGCACGAGCCGACGGTCGCCCAGGTGTCGACCATCGTCCCGCTGTCGACGTAGCCGCCGATGTTGGTGTAGCTGGGCATGAGGATCACGCCGGGGGCGAGGTAGGAGCCCCAGCGCGCTATCGCTCCCGGCACGACGCGGACGCCGTCGAAGCGCTGCTTGAGCGGCAGCCGGTCGATGTACCGGAACTCCCCGGCGGCCCACTCCTGCATGTCCAGCACCCGGAACGACAGCAGGATCGCCCGCTTGGCCCGCTCCTCCACGCTGACGGCGTCGTCCACGATCGTGGCCACCCGCGCCTCGCCGGCATCGAGCTGGTCCACCGCCGCGACGACCACCTTGCGGGCGTCCTCGTCGGCCGGTGAGAGCTGCGCGCGCCGCTCCCACAGTTCGTCGATCAGCGCGGGCAGTGGGCTCGAAGTCGAAGTCACGACGAGAAAGCCTAGCGACCCCGCTCGGCACCGGTCAGTCGCGCCGCGGCCGCGGCGACCCGGGCGTCCGGCGCGGTCAGCGCCACCCGGACATGCCTGCCGCCCGCCGCTCCGTAGAACTCACCCGGCGCCACCAGAATGCCCTGCTCCGCCAGGTCCCGGACGCTGTCCCAGCACGACTCGTCGCGGGTGACCCACAGGTACAACCCGGCGCTCGAGTGCTCCACCCGGAACCCCGCCGCCTCCAGGCCGGCCCGCAGCACGGTGCGCCGGTCGGCGTACCGCTGCCGCTGCACCGCCACGTGCTCCTCGTCGTCGAGGACGGCCTCCAGCGCCGCCTGGACCGGGGCGGGCACGATCATCCCGGCGTGCCGGCGGACCTCCCGCAGCTCGGCCACCAGTGCGGGATCGCCGGTGATGAAGCCGGCCCGGTAACCCGCGAGGTTGGACCGCTTGGACATCGAGTGCACGGCGAGCAGCCCGGCGTGAGACCCGCCGCAGACGTCCGGATGCAGGACGCTGACCGGCTCGGCGTCCCAGCCGAAGTCGGCGTAGCACTCGTCGCTGACCACGATGGCGCCGGCCCGGCGACCGGCAGCCACCAGCGCGGCCAGCTGCTCGACCGACAGCACCCGCCCGGTCGGGTTTGCCGGGGAGTTGATCCAGAGCAGATCGGCGCCGGACGCCGAGCCGCCGTCGGCCAGGTCGTCGGGGAAGTCGGCCACGACCGGCCGGGCACCGGCCAGCCGGGCGCCGACGTCGTAGGTGGGGTAGGCCAGCCCCGGGAAGGCCACGCAGGAGTGTGCCCCGAGCCCCAGGTGCCCCGGGAGCAGCGCGACGAGCTCCTTGGTGCCGATCACCGGCAACACGGCGTCGTCGGCCACGCTGACGCCGAACCGCCGGGAGATCCACCGAGCGGCGGCGCGCCGCACGGTGGCAGTTCCCGCGGTGAGCGGATATCCCGGGGCGTCGGAAGCTGCGGTCAGTGCCCGCCGGGCCACCTCAGGGGTGGAGTCGACCGGTGTGCCGACCGACAGGTCCACGATGCCGTCCGGATGCGCCGCGGCGATCTCCGCGTACGGCCCGAGCCGGTCCCAGGGGAAGTCGGGCAGCCGCCGAGGCGCGCGGACGGGAGGGCACGCGCCTGGCGGGCCGGGCAGCGGCCCGGCGGTCAGTGCTCGCCCTGGGGCGGCAGCGCCGCGACCACCGGGTGGTCCTTGTCGATCCGCCCGACCTTGGAGGCACCACCGGGCGAACCGAGGTCGTCGAAGAACTCGACGTTCGCCTTGTAGTAGTCCTTCCACTGCGCGGGCACGTCGTCCTCGTAGTAGATGGCCTCGACCGGGCAGACCGGCTCGCAGGCGCCGCAGTCGACGCACTCATCGGGGTGGATGTAGAGCATCCGAGCGCCCTCGTAGATGCAGTCGACCGGGCACTCCTCGATGCACGCCTTGTCGAGCACGTCCACGCAAGGCTCGGCGATGACGTAGGTCACAGGAGGCTCCTCCTACACAGCTTCGGTTTACCGACCGCGGCTCGCGACGATTGGCGCAGCACGGTCGTTGGTACGGGTCCCAGTATCGCCAGCCACCACGCCCGCGTCACACTCAGGGGGAGCCGCCCCGTGCCTCTGCCCGACTTCTCCGGCGCGCAACCCGCGGCGGGAGTCCGTTACGCCCGCACCCTGACGCCACTGGACGTCGGCCGGCGGGTGGTGGTGCGCCGCGCCCTCGCATCGGGCGGAACGGCGCGCAGCACCGACGTGCTGGGCAAACTCGTGCAGTGGCAGGAGGACTGCCTCGTCGTGCGAACCGCCACCGGGGCCGACGTGCGCATCGCCGGATCCGAGGTACTGGCCGCCAAGACCGTTCCGGATCCGCCGCCGCGGCGCCGTGCCGGCACGCGGCCGGACGAACCCGCGGCGGACGCGCCATGACGGCTGCGACGCGCCGCGAGTTCGCCGCACAGGTCCGCGGGGACGCCGTGGACCTGGGGCGGGCGGCTTTGCTGCTGGCCGCCGAGGCCACCCCGGAGCTCGACGTCGACGCCGGCGTCCGGACCCTGGACGAGCTCGCCGCTGCGGCGGCCCCGCTGGTGGGTCAGAGCGGCGCGGATCCCCTGGCCGCGGCTGCGCCCCTGACCGCGGCTGAGGGCCTGGCCGCGGCGGAGTCGCTGCGGGAGGCGCTCGGCGGCCGCGCAGGCTTCGCCGGCTTCCCGGAGGACTACGCCGACCTGCGTGCGTCCCTGCTGAGCGAGGTGCTCCGCCGCCGGCGCGGGCTTCCCATCCTGCTGTCCGTGGTCTGGCTGGAGGTGGCCCGGCGACTCGGGGTTCCGGCGTACGGCGTCGGCATTCCGGGGCACTTCGTCGTGGGCATCGGCCGGCCCGGTCCGGACGCCGTCCTGGTGGACCCATTCCGCGGCGGCTCGGCGATCTCCCGCGATGAACTGGCGGCTCGGGCGGCTGCCGCAGGCGCAGCGCTGCAGGAGCACGACCTGGCGCCCTGGACGCCGCAGCAGATCCTGCTGCGCATGCTCACCAACATCCGGGCCGTCTCCAGCGGCATCGAGGAGGTGGCCACCCGGCTATGGGCGGTCGAGTTGTCGCTGTTGATCCCGAACCATCCGCTGCAGTTGCGCCGCGAGCGCGGGCATCTGCTGGTGCGGGTCGGGGACTTCCGGGGCGGGGCAGCGGAGCTGGCCGGGTACGCCTCGATCGTGGCCGACGTCGACCCGGCGGAGGCGCAGGAGGCCGAACGCGAATCCCGGATGGCGCTGGCCCGGATGAACTGACATCGCTCGTCGGCCCCGAGGCGGCATCCGAATGCGTCATCCGCCGGCATCGGGCCCCGGTTGCTCGACCGATCCCAGAGCGAACTGCCCCTTCAGCAGGCACTCGGCGTACTCGTCGTCCGGGCGCGAGTCGGCGAGCACTCCGCTGCCCACACCGAGCTCCCCGGCGCCCCGCTCGTCCACCACGGCGGTACGGATGGGCACGCTGAAGCGCATTCCCTCCCCCGGGCCCAGGTGACCCAGGGCTCCCGTGTAGACGCCGCGCGGCGCCGTCTCCAGCTGCCGGATCAGCCTCATGGTGCTGACCTTGGGCGCTCCGGTGACCGACGCGCAGGGGAAAAGGCCGCGAATCACGTCGCTGAAGGTGGTCCCCGGGCGCAGCTGTCCACGCACGGTGGACGTCATCTGCAGCACGGTCCGGTACCGCTCGACCTCGAGGAGCCGCGCCACCTCGATCGTCGCCGGTTCGCAGATCCGCGTCAGGTCGTTGCGGATCATGTCCACGATCATGACGTTCTCCGCCCGGCTCTTGGGATCCGTGGCGAGCCAGGCGGCCAGGCGCTCGTCGTCGGCGGGGTCGGCACCGCGCGGAGCCGTGCCCTTCATCGGCCGGCAGGTGATCCGGCCGTCCGGCCCCGCGGAGAAGAACAGCTCCGGCGACAGGGACAGCACGGAAGTGCCGGGCACCCGCAGGTACGTCGTGTACTCCGTGGGCTGCCGTTGCCGCAGTGCGCCGTACCAGGCGAGCGGGTGGCCGGCCAGCTCGAACAGGTACTTCATGGTGAAGTTGACCTGATAGGTGTCCCCCGCGGCGATGTGCTGCAGCACGCGGGCGAGCGCGGCGGCGTACTGCTCCCGGCTGGTGTTCAGGCGCACCGCTTCCGGGCGGGCCGCGGCTGGACCTCCGACGGCACGCGCGGCCGCGTCGACGTCACTGGTGCCGATCTCAGCGACGCGGCGGAACAGCGCGAAGCACAGCAGCGGGATGGCCGGAGCCGGTCCGAGTAGTGGACGCAACGCCGGTTCCAGCACGTAACCGGTTTCGTAGCTGATCCAGCCGACGGCATGCATCCCACGGGCCGGCGCCTCGCCCACCTGGGCCAGGGCATCCGGCAGGCCGTCGGGAGCGGTGCAGGTGAGCACCTGCTCGGCGTCCCAGAACACCCGTGAGCGACCTCGGCCGAGGGTGTCCTCGACGAGCGCCACCGGCTCGGCCGACGTCAGCACGCCGGCCGAGTTCACCTGGCAGCTGCTCCGGCGACGGTGGCGGGCGGTGACGCAGAGGGGGTCGGGGCCGGGCGCGGCCCGCAGATCACCGGTGGTTGCGGCGAGTAGACGGTGTGGAAGTTCTCCGTCTTCACCACGCGGCCGCCCTGCTTGAAGATGCGCTTGACGTCGATCGAGAAGCCGGTGGCCCCGCTCGAGGAGTGGCACTCGCTGGCGGTGTTGTACTCCACCGGCGGAATGGACGTGATCCGGTATCGCCCGCTGGTCTCCGAGTCGATGTCGTACCGCTTGGTACCCCACAGGGTCACGGTGATCGACGTGTCGGTGTAGCCGGTCTGGATCAGCACCCCATGCGGCGAGTCGTTGCGGAAGCGGATGTCCGGCTCCGGGTAGGACACCGTGGACTCCCGGCCCGGTGGGTACCGCGAGATGTAGTAGCTGTGCGGCTTGTGCTGCACGTCGTCGAGACCGGCGAAGAAGTACGCGTTGAACAGTGTGGTCGCGAACTGCGAGACGCCGCCGCCGACCGAATCCTTGAAGACTCCGGCCTCGATCATGGGGGCTTCCACGAAGCCCCGGGCACGGTCACGGCGACCCACGAAGCCGTTCAAGCTGAACGTTTCCCCCTGCTTGACCAGAGCGCCGTTGACGATGTCCGCGATGCGGTGGATGTTCTGTACGCGGGGGGCGCAGCAGGGGTGGCGGGTGGTGAAACTCCCGATCGGGGCGACGATCCCCAGCTTCTGGAGCTCCGCCGTCGTCGTCTCCGGCTCCGACTCCTTGATGGCCACGGCCGCGGCGCGGGGAGCCGGCTTGGCCAGCTGCGGCTGCACGGCGGCCGCCAGCTCGTTGGGCACCACCGCCTTGCCGTTCACGGCCGGCACGATCACCGGGCGGCCACCGGAGAAGGTGAACCGGGCGTTCTTGGGCTGGACCTGGATCGGTGTCAGCTGCTTGGCCAGCCGCTTTGTCAGCGCTGCGCCGTCGATTCGCGGCTCAAGCTTGCCGTCGGCCGTGGCAGCGAAGCTCAGGGTGGCCGCGACGTCGGCCGGCGGAATTGTCACCGGCTTACCGGAGACGCTCAACGCCACCGGTGACGCGACGGCCGGACGGGCGATCTGCTCGAGCGCCTCCTGCACTGCCTGCGGACTGACCTTGGGCGGCACCGGCGCGGTGGGCGCTTCCACGACCCCAGACCTCACCAGGTATGCGTTGCGGACAGCGTCGGCGGCCTCGTCCTGCTCCAGCTTGAGGCCCTCCTTCGGCGGCACCGCGCTCGGGGTCGTACCGGTGAACTTGATCACGCCTTCGGTGGAGTTGCGGTCCACCTCTTTGGCCACCCGGGCCATCTCGGCCTCGAGCGCCGCCTGGTCCACGTCGGCCCGAGGCTCGATCTGCCGGGTGGCACCGACCATGCGACCGAAGACCGAGACCGGATCCATTCGCGCCTCGGCGGCCGCCCGCGCGGTCGCTTCCGCGTCGAAGCTGAGCCCTGCCTTCGCGGGATCGACGGCGTACTCCCGCTCGCCCGCCTGGAGCCGAATGGGCTGCCGAGCGCGGTCCCCGAGCCCGGTCTGCAGCAGCCGTACCGCCTGCTCCTGTGACTTCCCGCCGAGGTCGATCGACCCGACCCGCACGCCGCGCGGGATGTTGTCGCCCGCGAAGGCCACTCCCGCCAGGTAGAGGACCAGCAGGCAAGCGAGCAGTGCCGCGCAGATTCCGTAGATGAGACGCCGCCGGCGTCCGGTAGCAGGACGCGGCAAGGCGGACGAATCAGTCACTGCTCAACTTTCCCCGGACGGCGCGTGCGGCCTCATCGTAGGGCCACGCCGGGTCGGATTCCGTGCCATTGCCAGGGCCCAGGACAACAGTCCTGTCACCAGGAATGCCACCCCGAGCGCATCTCCGGTCACGATGAGGTCACCCTCGGCGCGCCGCTGGCTGAGCAGCAGTACCACGGCGATCCAGCCGCACGCCGCCGCCACCGCTCCGCGTCTGCTCCCGACCGCGGTCGAGGCGAGAACCCCCAGCATCAGGCTCCCGACACCGGCGATGAGCACACCGACCGGTATCGGCAGGCCGAGAACCCGCGGCGCCTCGAGGCTCAGAAATCCGCTGAAGATACCCAGCAGCACCCCGCTGCCGAACAGTCCCGCGAGCGCTGCCGTATGCCGGGACGGGGAAGGCGGCGGAAGGTGACCGGCAACAGCGGGGTTCCGGGCCGCAGGGGGGTCACCGGGTGCAGGGGCCTGACCGGTAGCCGGGTCGGCGGCCCCATCGGGCTCTGCGGCTGCCCGGTCGCCCGCCGGGCCCGAGCCGGAGTCGGACGCGGTCAGGCCAGCCCGCCGAACAGATCGGTCTCCCAGTCGGCCGGCCCGGACCCGGGTCCGCGCGGACCGTCCACCAGCACGAAGTGCTCCACGCCGAAGGTGTACTGCCCCACCATGTCGGCGAGGGCGAAGAACGGCCCGTCGACGGCTATCTGGGTGCGGTGAGCCCGCATCGCCGCCACCTTGGCGGGCAGATGGTCGCGCGCGTCGATCTGGGTGGTGATGACCTCGTCGGGCACGCCGATGGGCAGGTCGTCGGCCGAGGTGACGCCCGGGCCGAAGAACTCCGTTTCGTCGCCCAGCTCCCGGAAGTGGTCGATGCCGGCCTGCAGGAAGGACTTGGGCAGCGCCGAGTGGTAGACCTTCGCCACCGTCCACGGTTCACCGCTGTCGGGGTAGCGCTCGGGGTCCTGGGCGGCCGCCACGGCGAGCATGGTGACCCGGTGCGCCTGGATGTGGTCCGGGTGCCCGTAACCGCCGTTGGCGTCATAGGTGACCACGACCTGCGGCCGAACCTCACGGATCACTGCCACCAGGTGCCCCGCCGCCTCCTCCAGGTCGGCGTTCCAGAACGCCTCGGCCCGCTCGTTCCCGTCCGTGCCCATCATCCCGGAGTCGCGGTACCGGCCCGGACCCCCGAGGTAGCGGTGGTCGGTCACGCCCAGCGCCTCACACGCCGCGGCCAGCTCACCGATGCGGTGCTGCCCCAGACCGCCGTCCCGATCGGCGGCCAGGTGCGCCAGCTCGTCCACCAGCACCTCGCCCTCCTCGCCGAGGGTGCAGGTGATCAGCGTGACCAGCACGTTCTCACTGGCGTACTTCGCCATCGTGGCGCCCGTGCCGATCGTCTCGTCATCGGGGTGGGCGTGCACCAGCAGCAGCCGCCGTTCTCGGTCGAGCGCGTCCATCGACTCACTGACCGTGGCAGCGACGGTCTCCACGGCGGCGGCCGCCTCGGCCAGCACCGCGGACGCCGGATCATCGGCCAGCCGCTCGCCCGTCTCGGGATTCTCCGGCTCCATCGTGGTCATCCGCCCGCCTCCAGCCGCGCCTTCGCGTGCTTGCCACGGGTACGGCCACGCTCCTGCGCCGAAAGGATCACCTTACGGATGCGGACGTTCTTCGGCGTCACCTCGGCGCACTCGTCCTCGCGGCAGAACTCGAGAGCCTGCTCCAGCGACAGCTGACGGTGTGGAATCAGCCGCACGAGCTCGTCACCGGTGGACGAGCGCATGTTGGTCAGCTTCTTCTCCTTGGTCGGGTTGACGTCCATGTCGTCGGACCGGGAGTTCTCGCCGACGATCATACCCTCGTAGACCTCGACCGTCGGGCCGACGAACATGGTTCCGCGCTCCTGCAGGTTGAACAGGGCGAACGCCGTCACGACACCGCGACGGTCGGACACGAGCGAGCCGGTGGGGCGCGTGCGCAGCTCGCCGTGCCAGGGCTCGTACCGGTCGAACACGTGGTGCAGCAGGCCGGTGCCGCGGGTCTCGGTGAGGAACTCCGTGCGGAAGCCGATCAGGCCGCGCGCCGGCACCAGGTACTCCATCCGGATCCAGCCGGTGCCGTGGTTCACCATCGTCTCGAGCCGGCCCTTGCGCAGCGCCAGCAGCTGGGTGAGCACACCGAGGTAATCCTCCGGAGCGTCGATCGCCAGCCGCTCCATCGGCTCGTGCAGCTTGCCGTCGATCATCCGCGTGACCACCTGCGGCTTGCCGACCGTGAGCTCGTGACCCTCGCGCCGCATCAGCTCCACGAGCACCGCGAGCTGCAGCTCCCCGCGGCCCTGCACCTCCCAGGTGTCCGGGCGCTCGGTCGGCACCACCCGGATGGAGACGTTGCCGACCAGTTCCGCGTCGAGGCGGTTGCGCAGCATCCGGGCGGTGAGCTTGCTGCCCTCCTGACCGGCCAGTGGGCTGGTGTTGATGCCGATGGTCATCGACAGCGACGGCTCGTCGACGGTGATCACCGGCAGCGGCACCGGGTTCTCGGGATCGGCGAGGGTCTCACCGATGGTGATCTCCGGAATTCCGGCGATGGCGACGATGTCCCCGGGGCCGGCGACCTCGGCCGGCACCCGCTCCAGCGCCTGGGTGATCAGCAACTCGGTGAGCTTGACGCGGGAGACGCTGCCGTCGACGCGGCACCACGCGACGCTCTGGCCCTTGCGCAGCTCACCCTGGTGCACCCGGCACAGCGCCAGCCGGCCCAGGTAGGGGGACGCGTCCAGGTTGGTGACCAGCGCCTGCAGCGGCGCACCCTCGGTGTAGGTCGGCGCGGGGATGGTGTCCAGCAGGACCTCGAACAGCGGCTTGAGGTTGTCGCTGTCGGGGTTCCCCCCGTCCTCAGGCCTGGTCAGTGACGCCCGTCCCGCCTTGGCGTTGCAGTAGACGATCGGAAAGTCGATCTGATCCTCGGCGGCGTCCAGGTCCAGGAAGAGCTCGTACGCCTCGTCGACGACCTCGCTGATCCGGGCGTCTGCCCGGTCGACCTTGTTGATCAGCAGGACCACCGGCAGGTTCGCGGCGAGCGCCTTGCGCAGCACGAAGCGGGTCTGCGGCAGCGGCCCCTCACTGGCGTCCACCAGCAGCACGACGCCGTCCACCATCGCGAGCCCGCGCTCGACCTCCCCGCCGAAGTCGGCGTGACCGGGCGTGTCGATGATGTTGATGGTGGTGTCGCCGTACCGCACGGCGGTGTTCTTGGCCAGGATCGTGATGCCCTTCTCACGCTCCAGGTCCATGGAGTCCATGACCCGCTCGTTGACCGAGCCCTCCTCCGCCTGGTGAGTGGAGAAGGCGCCGGACTGCCACAGCATGGCGTCGACGAGCGTCGTCTTCCCGTGGTCGACGTGGGCGATGATCGCCACGTTCCGGAGATTGTTACGGCGAGCAGTCTGGGCAAGCACGAGCGAACTCCGAGCGGCTGAAGGGGACCGAGCGGACGCGCTACGGCCCCTCCATCGTACGGGCGGTGCTCAAGAGGGGGTCCACGCCGGATTTCCCGCCCAGGCGCGGGGTCACAAGGAGTCCGCCGGCGGTCAGCCCGAGTCGGCCTTCGCGACCGGTCGTTCGTCGGTGTCGCTGTCGGTGTCGGTGCCGGGGTCGGGATCGGCGTCGGGGTCGGGGTCGGCAGCAGTTCCGGCCGCCGGCCGCCGGACGCGGCGCAGCACGACCGGCAGGACGAGCCCCACGGCCAGCAGCGCCAGCAGGGTGCCGGAGATCGGGCGGGTGAAGAACTCGGTGAAATCGCCGTTGAAGATGCGCAGCGACTGCCGGAACGACGTCTCCAGAATGCTGCCCAGCACGAAGGCGAGCACCAGCGGACCCGGCTCGAAGCCGGCCTTCTTCATCAGGTAGCCGAGCACGCCGAATCCGATCACGACGAGCATGTCGAACGCGTTGCTGCGGATCGTGAACACACCCAGCATCGAGATCATCACCACGATCGGCGCGAGGATCGTCTCCCGGACGGTGATGAGCCGGATGAAGACGCCGACCAGCGGGACGCTGAGCACCAGCAAGATCAGATTGCCGATGTACATCGAGTCGACGATCCCCCAGAAGACCTCGGGGTTCTCCTCGATCAGCCGGGGACCCGGCGTGATGCCCTGCAGCAGCAGGGCGCCGAAGATGAGCGCCATCACCGGGTTGGGCGGAATGCCCAGAGTGAGCAACGGAATGAACGACGCGGTGACCCCGGCGTTGTTGGCGGTCTCCGGACCGGCCACGCCCTCGATGGCCCCCCGCCCGAAACGGCTCGGATCCTTGGCGCGGCGCTTCTCGACGGCATACGACGCCATGGACGACAACGTGCCGCTGCCCCCGGGCAGCAGGCCGATGAAGAAGCCGAGGACCGAGCCACGCACCACCGCACCGCGCGACGCCTTCCAGTCGGCCATTGACGGCCATTTCTTGCCGAGTTCGGCCTTCACCATGCTCACCGCGGAGCTGCGGTGCTCCAGTGAGTGCAGGATCTCGGCGAGGCCGAACAGCCCCATCGCGCGATCACGACGAAGTCGAGGCCCTCGGCCAGGTTGAGATTTCCGAACGTGAAGCGGACGTGCCGGTCACCGGGTCCTGGCCGACGGTGGCCAGCAGCAGGCCGACGGCCGCCGCCAGCAGCGCCTTCACCTTCGAGCCGCTGCCGATGGAGGCGACCAGCAGGACCCCCACCAGGGCGAGCACCGTGTACTCGGGCGGGCCGAAGGCAAGCGCGGCGTCCGCCAGCAATGGGGCGCCGATCGTCAGCCCGAGGATGGCCACGGTGCCACCGACGAAGGAGCCGATCGCGGCGATGCCGAGGGCGGGGCCCGCCCGGCCCTGTCGGGCCATCTGGTAGCTGTCGATGGTGGTCACCACGCTGGCCGCCTCGCCGGGTAGCCGCAGCAGCACCGATGTCACCGTGCCGCCGTACATGGCGCCGTAGTAGATGCCCGCCAGCATGATCACGGCGCCAGAGTGGCCGGCTCCAGGCCGACAATCGGAAATGCCACCACGAAAACGATCAGGCTGAGCACGCCGAGAACGTTCAGCGCTGATCGCGCGGGTGTACTTCTCGTAGTCGTGCTCGTCGCGTTCGGTCAGCAGCAGCACGATGCCGCATACGGCGACGGCCGCACTGGTGATCGCCGGCCACGCGGGGGGTGCGGCGCCGGACGGACCCGGCCTAGCGGCGGAACCGATGCCCAGCCGCAGCGCGTAGTACGTCTCGCTGTCCTCGCTCACCTTGGTGCGGATCTCGTCCTCGGAGAGCTCGGCCCGCTCGATGAACAGGTTCTCCAGCAACTTGTCGTACGCCGGGTCCTGGGTGCTCTTCAGGAAGGCGTCGCGCAGCTTGTCCACGACGGCGTCCGGGGTCTCCTTCGGCGCCGCGACGAAGCGCACCTGGTCGACGGTGACGTCGACACACTTCTCCTTGGCGGTCGGGATGTCCTTGAGGGCGTCCAGGCGCTCGTCCGAGAAGACGACCAGCTGGCGCAGGTCACCGGCCTGCACCTGCTTATCGACTCGGCGATCTGGGTAGCTGCCACGTCGATCGTGCTTGCCCAGCAGGGCGTTGACCGTCGGCCCGTTGCCGTCGAAGGGGACGTCCTCGGCCCTCACGCCCGAGCCCTCCAGGAAAACCTTGCCGGCGAAGTGGCTGGCGCCACCGACGCCCGAGTGCCCGTAGGTGAGCGGCTTGGTCCGGTTCTTGTCGTTGATCAGGTCGTCGACCGTCTTGTACGGCGAGTCCTTGTGCACCACGAGGACGATGCTCTCCCGGGTTAGACCCGTGACAATCTTCATGTCATCCAGGTCGAGCCCCGTCGGCTCCTGCTTGACCACCGGCGTGATGGTGAACAGGGCGGTCGGGGCCAGCGCCAGCTTGTAACCGTCCGCCTTGCCGGTGACGGCCTCCTTCGTGCCGACGGCGCCGCCGGCACCTTCCTTGTTCACCACCACCATGGACTGGCGAGCGGCTCCTTGATCGCCTTGGTGGCGGCCCGGCCGATCAGGTCGGTGCTGCCTCCGGGTGCGAACGGGACGATGAACTCGACGGAGCGTCCGGGAAGTTCGCCGCCGCGTCGTCGGAGGACTCGCCCGTCGATGCGCCTCCACAGCCGGCCAGGGTCAGCGCGGCGGCAGCCGCCCCGATCACTCCGGCGCGCCAGCGGCCTGTGGGTTGTCTCAAGTTTTCTCCTAGGTGAACGCGTGCCGACGTGCGACGGCGCTGTGCGACGACCGCTGCGCCGGCCGGAAGCCGAACGGAAGGGGTGTCCGGAACGGGCAGGCACGTCGACATGCTCGCGGCGAAGACCGCGGGGGGGGGGGGGGGGGGGGGG
>JALYNC010000182.1 GCA_030773415.1 Actinomycetota bacterium | reverse complement strand
CCGCCGAACTGCTCGGCAGCGTCGGGGGCGCCGCCGCGGTGACGGCGCTGTGCCGGCTGCTGAGCGACCGCAGTGCGGAGGTGCGCGTCGTCGCCGCCCGGTCCCTCGGTCGGGTGGCCGATCCCGGTGCCGCCGCCCCGCTGCTCGAGGCAATGCAGTCTGGCCGCCCGGTGCCTCCGATGGTGGTCGCCCAGTCCCTGCTGCGGCTGGGGCCCGCCGCCGCGCCCACCCTGACCGGCGCATTGACCTCGTCCAACGCTGCCACCCGCATGGTCTCGGCGCAGATCCTCGGGCTGCTCGGTGCCGCGGCAGCGGCTCCCGCGCTCACCCGCCTGGTTGCCGACGATCCGGACCCGCTGGCCCGGCTGAGCGCGGTCCGTGCCCTCGGCCGGATCGGCATGCCCAGCGGTGCGGGCGTGCTCACCGCGGCGACCGCCCCCCATGAGGACGACGCGCTGCGCGCGGCGGCCGCGGCGGCGCTCGGCGAGCTGGGACCGCAGTCGGTGCCCGTGCTGGCCGGCCTGCTGGCAGACCCGGTCCACCAGGTGGCGCACAACGCAGCCGGTGCCCTGTGCGGGTTGGGGGAGACCGGTCTGGCGGCGCTTCGGCTGAACGCGCTGGGTGCCTACGGCGGCTCGACGCAGGCCCACGCCGCGGAGGCGCTGGCGCTGGCCGTGCTGCGTGACCCCGCCCTTCGTTCCGCGGTGCTCCCCGAGCCGGTGGCGGCATGACTGTCTACACGGCGGCGTCGTGGTTCTACGGCACCTTCGACACAGCCGTGCTCGTCTACTTCGTGCTGATCAACTCGAGCTACCTGCTGCTCATCCTGCTCGCCGCGTGGCAGTTCGCCGGGCACCTGCGGCGGCTGCCGTTCGCCGGCCTGGAGGAGACGTACGCGAGTCCGCTCACCATGCCGGTCAGCGTGCTGGTTCCGGCGCACAACGAGCAGGCGGTGATCGTCCAGTCGGTTCGCGCGATGCTCGCCCTGCGGTACCCGGTGTTCGAGGTCATCGTGATCGACGACGGCAGCAGCGATGGCACGTTCGCCGCGCTGGAGTCGGCCTTCGGCCTGGTGGAGGTGCCCCGCGTGCTCGCCGCGGACGTCCCGACCCGGGTGGAGCTGGCGTCGGCGCACGTGCCGGCCGACGGCCGCAGCCCGCTGCTGGTGCTGTGCAAGCCCAACTCGGGCCGCTCCGACGCCATCAACATGGGCATCAACGCCGCGTCGCACCCGATCGTCTGCATGGTGGACGCGGACTCGCTCCTCGACCCCGACGCCCTGCTCACGGTCGGTAAGCCCTTCGCCGACGATCCGCAGCGGGTGGTGGCCACCGGTGGGGTGATCCGGGCCGCGAACGGCTGCTCGGTGGTCGCCGGACGTGTCGTCGACGTGCGAATGCCCCGCCAGTGGCTGGCCCGCATCCAGGTCGTGGAGTATCTGCGCGCCTTTCTGCTCGGTCGTACCGGGTGGTCCCGCCTTGGCGCCCTACTGGTGATCTCCGGTGCCTTCGGCATGTTCCGCCGGGACGTCGTGGTGACCGTGGGCGGTCTGGACCCGGACTGCATCGGCGAGGACTTCGAGCTCGTGATGCGGGTGCACCGGCACATGCGCCGGACCCGCCAGGACTACCGCATCGTCTTCGTCTCCGAACCGGTCTCCTGGACCGAGGTGCCGACCACGCCCGGCGTGCTGCGCAGCCAGCGGCGGCGCTGGCACCGGGGGCTCGTCGAGGTGCTGTGGAAGTACCGCGGCATGATCTGCAACCCGCGCTACGGCCGGGTCGGGTTGATCGGGCTGCCCTACTACGTGGTGTTCGAGCTGCTGGCGCCCGTCATCGAACTCGCGGGACTCGTCCTGCTGCCGATCGGACTGATGCTCGGTCTGGTGGACGGCGGCTACGCGGTGCTGTTCCTGCTCGTGGCGTACGGCTATGCGCTGCTGCTGTCGATGGCGGCGCTCGCCGTCGAGGAGTTCTCCTTCCACCGGTACACCCGCTGGCGCGATCTGCTGATCGCCGCTGTCGCCGCCATCGCGGAGAACTTGGCCTACCGGCAGCTGACGGCATGGTGGCGGTTGGAGGGCATGTACGCGGCGATGCGCCGTCGGCGGCAGGTGTGGGGCGTCATGACCCGCACCGGGTTCGACACCGTGGAGACCCCCATGCTGGTGGGGAGTCACTCGTGATCGCCGCCCAGCCGTCCGCCGCGGCCACCCTGCGGCGCGCCTTCACCATCTTGATCACGATGATGGTGGTACTGGCGCTGGCCGGCATGCTCGCCACCGTGCTGGCGGTGCGCAGCGTGCACCGGCTCAGCAATGACCTGCAGCCGGCGGCAGCAGCGAACCGCGCGGCGCTGCAGGCACTCACCGACGCTCAGACGGCGGTCCGCGGCTATCAGCTGACGGGCGATCCGGCCCTGCTGCGGAACTACGACCGCGGGCGCGCCCAGTTCCGGCGGCAGTTGACGATCGCCGAAAGTTCTGCCGGCGACCTCGATGTGGCGGTGGTCCTGGACCGGCAGCGCCACACCGGCTCACTGTGGATCACCAAGTACGGCCAGCCGATGGCGACCGCGTCCGGTGGTTCCATCAGTGGTGCATGGGTGCGGTCGGGGCAGGTCGCCTTTGATCAGTTCCGGGCGGACAACGCAGAGGCGGACGAGCGGCTCGCCGCCGAGGGCCGGCGACTCGGCCAACGCGGTGCCATCCTGCGCACCGCGGCGATGTGGGTCTTCGCCGCCCTGGCCGCCCTGTCGTTGCTGATCGCGGTGGGCACCGCCCGCTCGGTGGCCCGCATGCTGCGCCGGCCGCTCGCCGAGCTCCATGTCACCCTCCAGCAGCTCACCGCCGGTGACACCACCGCGCGGGTGCAGGTCACCGGCCCGGCCGAGATCACGGATGTGGCGCTGGCGGTCAACGCGCTCGCCGACGAGGCTGAGCGGCTGCGTCAGCAGGACCGTGAGCGTGAGCGGCTCGGCCGGTGCGCGCTGGACGCCGTCGCCCGGATGGGTGAGCAGCTGGACGCCCGGCACGTCTTCCACGCCGGTGCCGAGGAGACCGCCAGGGCGCTGGGTGCCGACCGGGTGCAGTTGCGCGCCGTGAATGGTTCGGAGGTGGGCGCGGTGATCGCCTGCTCGTCTCCCCTCGGTGACGACTGGGGAGCTTCGGACGGGCTCGGGGTGGTTGTGCCCACGACCGCCGAGTGGCTGGGCGGCGTCGACCTGCCCGGCTGCGTCGGCATGGACGACACCACGCTGGCGGGCGCCGCCACGCGTAGCGTCCTGCTGGCGGCGGAAGTCGAGGCGTTCCTGGCCGACAGTGGCGGGCGGGCCTTCCTGGCCGCCGCGGTCCGGGTGAACGGCCAGGTCCGGGCATGGCTGTGCGTGTCCATGCTTGGAGAGCCGCGCGACTGGACCGCTGCCGAGCGGTCGTTCGTCGAGGCGGTCACCAACGACATGGGCCGCGCGCTGCACCAGGCCGAGCTGTACGCGCAGCAGGTGGCGCTCGTGGCCCAGCTGCGCGACCTGGACCGCACCAAGAGCGACTTCCTATCGACCGTCAGCCATGAGCTGCGGACCCCGCTCACCAGCATCAGCGGTTACGCCGAGCTGCTGCGGGACGAGGACGCCGGCCCGGTCACCGAGGAGCAGGACGCGATGCTCGCGGTGATCACCCGCAACGCCGACCGGCTGCGCCTCCTCATCGAGGACCTGCTGACGCTGTCCCGCATCGAGTCGAACGCCTTGCGTATGGGGTCGGCGCCCGTGGCGCTCGACGAGATCGTCGAGGCGGCGATCGGCCGGACGCGGGCGTCCGCCATCGTGGGCGATCTGGAGATCGAGCAGGTCGGGCGGCTAACGGACCTGCAGCTGCTCGGCGACCGGATTCAGCTCGAGCGGATGCTGGTCAACCTGCTGGGCAACGCCGTGAAGTTCAGCCCGGACGGCGGGCGCATCGAGGTGCGGGTGTGGGCGGAGGACGGTGCCGTCGTGCAGATCCGCGACCACGGGATCGGCATTCCGCAGGACGAGCAGCACCACCTGCTGAGCCGGTTCTTCCGCGCCAGCAACGCCACGGCGCGTGCCATCCAGGGCACGGGCCTCGGGCTGACGATCGCCCGCAGCGTCGTGGAGCACCACGGCGGCACGCTGCACATCGAGTCCAGCGAAGGGGTGGGCACCAGGGTGACCGTGCGGTTGCCCGCGCCCTCAACCGCTGCGGCCCACGTCATCAGGGCTGAGCGCAACGCGCCCGGCGCGTCGGGGTCCGCAGCCTCTCCAGCGCCCGCATCAACAGCGCCGGGGTCTGCAGCGCCCGGATCTACAGCGCCCCTGGCACCAGGTACACCACAGCCAGCACCGTGAGCAGCGCGCCGAGCAGGCTGCGGATTGCGCGCTCGTTCAGCCACGACGTCTGCCGCGCTCCGAGGTAGCTGCCCAGCAGCCCGCCGGCTCCGAACACGGCGCCGAGCGCCCAGTCCGGAGCGATGGCCATGCCGGCTGCGCCGGGTGCCGACGTCCAGGCGAGCACCTGGTAGCTCGCCAGGCCTACCAGGGTGGTGCAGAACGACACGGCGATCGTTGCGGCAGCCACGAGCCGGACCGGCAGCGGCGTGCGCAACGCCAGGACAGGGGCGATCACCCCTCCACCGCCGACGCCCACGACACCACCCATCACGCCGCTCACCACGCCGAGCGCGATCAGCCGTCGGTGTCCGATCCGGGCATCCGGCTCCACGGGGATGGTGCGGCGCGACGTCGCGCGGACCAGCAGCGCCAGCCCGAGCGCTCCCAGAACCAGTCCGAGCGCGAGCTTGAAGGCCTCGACCCCCGCGAAGACCGTCACGCGCAGGTACGCCCCTGCGACGACCGCCGGGAGGGTGCCCACGACGAGTGGCCCCACCAGATGGCGGCGGAATGCCCCGTCCCGGGCGTACCGGGCGGTGCCACCGGCGGTGGCGAGGCAGTTGAAGACGAGGTTCGTCGCGCTCACTGCCGGGCTGGTGAAGCCCAGGACGCTGAATTGGAACGGCAGCAGCAGGAACGCGCCGGACAGGCCGGCCGGCGCCGTGACCAGCGAGGCCAGCACGCCGACCACGAACGGCACCCACAGCGGCGTCTGCACGCCGGACGTGGCGAACTCGACGGCGACAGCCACGGGTGTCAGCCTGCCCTCTTCCCGGTCGCTGAGCCGCATCCGGCACCGACGGTGTCAGCGATCCGACGCAATCGGCGGAATCTCAATGGGACAGCGGCCCAATTCCCGGGCACCCTTAATAACGTGGCGAAGAAGACGTTCATTGAGCGCTGGTGGTGGACCTGGGCCGTCTTGGCGGTCGCCGACGTGATCGTCGGCTTCATGTGGCTGTGGTCACGCATGCTGGGAATGGCGATTCTCTGGTGGATCGTTGCCTTGATCTTCGCGTCGCAGGCCGTCCGCTACTGGCCGCCGTACAACCCGTCGCCCAAGGGCAAGTGGCAATCCGGGCCCCCGCAGCGCGACTGGTGATGGCGGGATCTCCCCGGGCGAGCAGCACAAGGGCCCGTCACCGGGCCACCAGCACGTCGTAGGCCAGGCGGGCGATCAGGGCGCTGACCACGACCAGGAAGACCCTGCGGACGAACCGGTTGCCGTAGCGCAGCGCGAGCCGCGCGCCGACGACGCTGCCGCCGACGTTGGCGGCGGCCATGACGGCGCCTTCTGGCCACAGCACGGCACCCGCCGCCGCAAAGACGATCAACGCGGCAAGATTCGTGGCGGTATTTGCGATCTTCGCCGCAGCCGATGCATGAAGAAAATCAAGACCCACAATGGTGATCAGGCCGAGGATGAGAAACGTGCCGGTGCCGGGGCCGAAGAAGCCGTCGTACGCGCCGACGCCCGCGCCGAGGAGCGCGGCAGCGACCAGTTGTGTCCTCGCGGCCAACCGGGCGCGGGTCGTGGATCCCAGTTCGGGTCGGCGCCACGTGAAGACGGCCACGGCGAGAAGTAGCGCCAGGATCACCGGCTCCAGAGCCTCGGGGGGCAGTGCAGTGGCGAGCCGGGCGCCGAGGAAGGAACCGGCGAAAGCCGCGGCGGTCAGTGGCGTGACGACCGCGGAGTCGGGCGGCATGCGCCGGTAGTAGGTCACGGCGGCGACGGCCGTGCCGCACAGTGAGGCCAGCTTGCTGGTGCCGAGGGCGACCACCGCCGGCATGCCGGCCGGCAGGAGCAGGACGGTCGCCGGGAGCTGGATCAGCCCGCCGCCGCCCACCATGGCGTCCAGCGCACCGGCGAGGAAGGCGAAGAGCACCAACCCGAGCAGCGAAACGGCGTCGACTGTCACGACATCAGATGGTCCCGGAGCTCAGCAGCCTGCGACGGTCAGGTCGCTTCCCGCCCGGCCCTTGTGCACGTGGATCTGCGCCGGAATGCGCTGTCGCAGCTCGCTGACGTGGCTCACCAGCCCGACGATCCGTCCGCCCTCACGCAGGCCGTCGAGCACGGTGATGACCTCCTCCAGCGTCTCCTCGTCGAGGGTGCCGAAGCCCTCGTCCACGAACAGCGCCTCGATCCGGGCGCCGCCGGACTCGGCGGTGACCACGTCGGCGAGCCCGAGCGCGAGGGCGAGGCTGGCGAGGAACGTCTCGCCACCGGACAGGGTGCCGGTGTCACGGTCCAGACCGGTCCAGGTGTCACGGGCGAGCAGACCCAGCCCGGCACGGGTGCCCCCGCGTCTGGTGTCGGTGTGCACGAGCGAGTATCGGCCCTGCGTCATCCGCAGCAGCCGCTCGCTGGCGGCGGCGGCCACCTCCTCCAGGCGAGCCGCGAGCACGAAGGAGGACAGCGTCATCTTCAACGCGTTCGCGCCAGTGCCGGCGGTGAGATCGGCCAGTGCGCGGACCTCAGCAGCCCGTTGCTCCGCCGGGACGAGCGCCGAGACGGCCGCCTCCAGCTGCGGTAGCAGCTCCCCGAGCCGAGCCAGTCGGTGCCGCGCCACGCCCGCTGCGGCGACCGCCGCATCCGAGGCCTTCCGCGCCTCGAGCAACGCGGCGGCAGTGTTCTCGGTCGGTGCGGCCGGCTCGAGCGCGACGTCGAGGTCCGGGTCGGCGAGTAGCTCGGCTGCGGCGGCCAGTTCGGCCTGGTGGCTCTCGATGCGCTTGCGGTTGGCCGCCCGCCAGGTGGACGGCCGAGCCGCTGCGGCGGCCTGGCCGGCGTCGCGGAACCCGGCTGCCCGGGCGGCCTC
>JALYNC010000181.1 GCA_030773415.1 Actinomycetota bacterium | reverse complement strand
CCGGGGAACGGGACGGCCGGCTGCTCGCCGTCGAGCGCACGCCGCACCGGGCGGCGCTGGTCGCCCGGGCGCTGCGCGGCGCTGCGGCCCTCACCGTGACCGCCGACTCCACCGTTCCGGTGTGGCGGGCGGGCAGCTTCGACCGGGTGTTGCTCGACGCGCCCTGTTCCGGACTCGGTGCCCTGCGCCGGCGGCCGGAGGCGCGGTGGCGCCGGCAGCCGTCCGACGTAGCGGAGCTCGTGCCGCTGCAGCGCAACCTGCTGCGCTCGGCCGCGGACGCGGTCCGACCGGGCGGCGTCGTCGCCTACGTCACCTGCTCACCGCATCTGCGGGAGACCCGGGTGGTGGTCGGTGACGTGCTGCGGGAGCGCCCCGACCTGCAACCGGTGGACGTCCGCCCCCTGCTGCCGGGCGTACCAGAACTCGGCGACGGCCCGTTCGTCCAGCTGTGGCCGCACCGGCACGGCACCGACGCGATGTTCGTCAGTCTGCTGCGCCGGCGGGCGACCTGACCTAGGTCATCGCCAAGGGTTGGGACCGGCTGTGGGCGGCGGCCGCCCGGGCCCACACCGGGTGGATGGTGCAAGCGCCGACCGCAGCGCGGGTTGTCGCCGCTTTCTCAAGCATCTTGCGCTTCGGGTCGATGGTTCATCGACCGCTGCTCCCTCCCGGAAAGCGTGATAGATGCGCCCGCTCCGCTCCCTCCTGGTCCTTTCGTCCCTCTTCGGCAGCGCGCTGGTCGTGCTGCCCACCATGCAGACGACCGCCGCGACACCGCACCCTGTCGCCCCAACCGTCCATCCCATGCCGCTGAACTCGGTGGACCCGTCCGTCCTGCAAGGGTTCGTGCCGGAGGCCTCGGCAGGGGAGGGCTTGCGCACAGCGCACGACGGCCTCGTGCCGGCGGTGGCCAAGCGCTTCCTGGACACCAAGCCGTTCTCGGCCGTGGGCGTGACGTGGGCACGTCAGCCGGACGCCGAGGTCGAGGTCCATGTCCGCACGCGGTCCGCGGGGCGCTGGAGCAAGTGGGTCGAGGTGGAGGTCCAGGCCAACGCCGGCAGTGACGACGGCAGCCAGGAGATGGCGAGCCCGAGGATGGGCTCGGATGCGTTGTACGTCGGCCCCAGCGACGGGATCGAGGTCCGCGTGGACCGCGGGCGCCTGGCCCCGAGGGACCTTCGTCTGGAACTGATCGATCCCGGCACCTCGCCGGCCGACGCGACGGTGGTCGGCGGCTCCATTCCCGCAGGTGCGGCCAGCGCCGCCGAGCCGCAGCCGTCCTATGTCTCGCGGGCCGCCTGGGGCGCGGACGAGTCGCTGCGGACCTGCACCCCGGCCACCGCCTCCAGACTCAAGGGCGGCATCCTGCACACGACCGCAACCAGCAACAACTACACGGCGGCCCAGAGCGCCTCGATCATGCGCTCGATGTACGCGTACCACACCCAGTCGCTGAAGTGGTGCGACCTTGGCTACAACATCGTGGTCGACAAGTTCGGGACCATCTTCGAGGGCCGTTACGGCGGCGTCGACAGGCCTGTGATCGGCGCCCACACCGGCGGCTTCAACACCTACACAGTCGGCGTATCGATGATCGGCAACCACGACCTGGTGGCCCCGACCTCGGCCACGCTGGCCTCCGTCGAGAAGGTCTTCGCCTGGAAGCTGGGTCTGTACGGCGTCGACCCGCTCGGCACGACGACATACGTCTCCGCTGGTGGGTCCGCTACCGAGTACCCGGCCGGAACGGTGGTGACGAAGCCGGTGATCTCGGGTCACCGGGACTACTCGACCAAGAGCTGCCCCGGCAACTACGCCTATCCGCTGCTTCCGACGATCCGCGCATCGGTGAACAAGCTCATGGCTGACGAGCCGGTGGCCCAGGCGGTGCTGGAGCGTCCGTCCATCGGGACGACGTCCGCCGTCGTGGGTGGTGGTGACTTCGTCGTCACTGCCGACGTTCCGCAGCAGCAGACCTGGCGCCTGCGGGTCCGCAACGCGCGGTCCGGTTCGGTCGTCCGGACGATCACTGGCACGGCCGCCAGCCGCATCACGGCGGCGTGGGACCAGCGCGACGACTCCGGACGGAAGGTCGCCGCGGGCTCGTACGTCTTGAAGCTTCAGTCTTTCGTGCCCGGTGACGCCTCGACGCCCTTCACCGCGTCAATCGTGATCTACCCCTTGACTCCGGCGATCGTGGCCAACGGATCAGAGCGGTTGGACGTCTTCTCGACCGCCGGCAGTGGCGCCGTCGAGCAGCGCATCCGCAGCAATGGGACGACGTGGGCACCCACCCGGAACCTAGGTGGCAACGTCGTTGGAGCACCGGCGGCGACAGTGGGAGCCGCCGGCCTGCAGGTCTTCGCCCGGGCGGCCAACGGGCGGCTGTACGACACGGGCACCGGACGCACCGAGTGGCGAGATCTCAACACCTCGCTGACCGCGCCACCCGCGGCCGCGGTGCTGCCGGACGGGCGGAACATGGTGTTCGCCCGGGGAGCCGACGGTGCGGTGTGGCAGGCGATCATCGACCGGCACGGACGCTCGCCGTGGCGTTCCCTCGGGGGATTGACCGTCGGCGCGCCCGCGGCCACGGCCCGTGCGGGCGGCGCGGTCACGGTGGCGGTCACCGGCACCAATGCGCAGCTGTACTACCGCTCGCTGCAGGGATCGACTTGGACGGCCTGGCGCTCGCTGGGCGGCACCTTGAGCGGCTCACCGGCGGTTACTGTCATGCCCGACCGGCAGCAGCTGTTCGCGTTCGCGCGCGGCCCGGGCGATGAGCTGTTCTACAAGGTGAACAACGCCGGGTCCGCTGAGTGGTCGGGCTGGATCGGGATGGGCGGGGTCCTCGCGTCCGCCCCCGCCGTGGCTGCGTGGGCACCGAACGCACTGGAGGTGTTCGTCGCCGGACCGGGTGGCGACTACTGGGGCAGTTCCTACAACCCGTCGTGGTCTTCGTGGGCACCGGCGCTGACCCTGTCGCCGTGACCGTGTCGCCGCTGAACAGCTCCATGGCGGTTTCCTGGCGGGTCGGTTGGTCCGACCCAGGCTGGCGTGCCGACCGGGAGACGGCGGCAGGTGCGGGTCGCGGCCGTACGCTCTCGTCGAAACAGTGACGGACGGCGCGTCGCGCCGGGACGAAGCACCAGGGAGTGGCGTGGGAATCCAGATAGCGCCGAGCATTCTGTCGGCCGACTTCGCCCGCCTCGCCGAGGAGGCCGCCGCCGTTGCCGGGGCGGCGGACTGGCTGCACGTCGACGTGATGGACAACCACTTCGTGCCCAATCTGACCCTGGGCCTGCCGGTGGTGGAGAGTCTGCTAAAGGCAACGGCGATCCCGCTGGACTGCCACCTGATGATCGACAATCCGGACCGCTGGGCACCCGGGTACGCCGACGCGGGCGCCGGGAGCGTGACCTTCCACGTGGAGGCCGCGGTAGATCCGGTCGGCACCGCGCGGGCGATCCGCTCCGGCGGTGCCCGGGCCGGGATGGCGCTCAAGCCGGGCACCGCCCTGGAGCCCTACGCCGACCTGCTCGATGAGCTGGACATGCTGCTGGTCATGACCGTCGAGCCGGGGTTCGGCGGGCAGGCGTTCCGCGAGGACATGCTGCCGAAGGTCGCGGCGGTCCGGGATCTGGTGCGGTCGCGCGGCCTCCAGCTGTGGGTGCAGGTGGACGGCGGCGTCAGCGCCACGACCATCGAGCGCTGTGCGGATGCAGGCGCCGACGTGTTCGTGGCCGGCTCAGCGGTCTACGGCGCCGACGACCCGTCCGCCGCGATCGAGGCGCTGCGCCGCTCCGCGACCGCCGCCTCATGCTGCTGACCTGCGCCGGGGTCCACCCGTTGCCTCCGCGCCCGCCCGCCGTCCCGGGGCAGCATCGCGTGCGATAATCGCCGCGATATTCGCTCGCACGCTCCGGCTGGTTCCCGTCGCGGACCTGATCCGGGCCCCCTGACGGCCTTCAGGAGCGCGCACGACGACGGGGGCGGCAGTGGGAGGCGGCGACGCTTCGGGTCCCGGCGAAGCTGTCCTTGTCGAGGCGATGGCCCGGGCGATTGACCTGGCCCGGCTCGGCCTCGGCCGCACCAGCCCGAACCCCATCGTCGGCGCAGTGATCCTGGACGCCGACGGCGCGGTTGCCGGTGAGGGATTCCACGCCGGCCCCGGCGGCCCGCACGCCGAGGTCGAGGCGCTGTGGCGGGCGGGCGAGCGGGCCCGCCGCGGCACCGCCGTGGTGACGCTCGAGCCGTGCGCACATACCGGCCGCACGCCGCCGTGCACCGAAGCCCTGCTCACGGCTGGGGTGACGCGCGTCGTCTACGCCGTGGCCGACCCGAATCCGGTGGCTGCCGGCGGGGGCGAGGCGCTCCGCGCCGCGGGTGTGCACGTCCGTGCCGGGCTGCTGGCGGCCGAGGCGGGGCGGGCCAACGAGGCATGGCTGCACGCGGTGCGGACCGGCCGGCCGTTCGTCATCTGGAAGTATGCCGCCGGCCTGGACGGGCGGGTTGCGGCGGTCGACGGGTCCAGCCGGTGGATCACCGGCGAGGCGGCGCGGGCGGACGTGCACCGGCTGCGGGCCGAGTGCGACGCGGTGCTGGTCGGCTCGGGCACCGTGCTCGCCGACGACCCGCAGCTGACGGTTCGGACGCCGGACGGACCGGCTTCCCGCCAGCCGCTGCGGGTGGTGCTGGACAGCGCCGGGAGGACGCCGGCCGGTGCCCGAGTTCGGGACGGAGCGGCCCCCACCGTGATTCTCACGGCGGCCGACGTGCCGGCGGGAGACGGGGGCCTCGACCTTTCCGCCGTACTGCGTCTGCTCCACGACCGCGGCGTGCGTTCCGTGCTGCTGGAAGGCGGACCGACCCTCGCGGGTTCCTTCCTGCAAGAAGATCTGATCGATCGGGTGGAGGGGTACGTGGCGCCGTTGCTGATCGGTGGGGGCGGCTTACCGGCGCTGGCCGGGGGAGGGGCCGCCACGATCGCGGACGCCTGCCGCCTGCGACTGGACGCCGTCGAGCGCTTCGGAGATGACGTGCGGCTCACCGCGCGTCCCGTGCGCGCAACATCAGCCATCCGGCACGGGGGCTGAGCGCCATGTTCACCGGCATCGTGGAGGAGCTCGGCCGGGTCACCGAGGTGCGGCGGGGGAGCGACGACGCCCGGATCACCGTCGCCGGTCCGACCGTCACCACCGACGCCAAGCTCGGCGACTCCATAGCTGTCAACGGCGTCTGCCTGACCGTGACGGACCTGCGCAACGGCAGCTTCACCGCCGACGTGATGCTGGAGACGCTGCGCCGCACCAGCCTGCGTTCGGTCGAGCCCGGCAGCAGGGTGAACCTGGAACGTCCCCTCACGCTCGCCGCCCGGCTCGGCGGCCACCTCGTCCAGGGTCATGTCGACGGCACCGGCACGGTGCTCGAGCGCACCCCCGCCGAGCGCTGGGAGCTGGTGCGCATCTCGCTGCCCGCCGCGCTGACCCGGTACGTGGTCGAGAAGGGCTCCATCACCGTGGACGGGGTGAGCCTCACCGTGGTGGAGGTCACCCGCGACGCCTTCACCGTCAGCCTCATCCCGGCGACCCTCGAGGCGACCACCCTCGGACTCCGCACTGTCGGAGAGGTCGTCAACCTGGAAGTCGACGTGCTGGCGAAGTACGCCGAGAAGCTGCTCGCCGCCCGACTGGAGATCTTATGAGCACGCCGCTCGACGCCGGTGACGCGCGTTTCGGCACGATTCCCGAGGCCATCGCCGACATCGCCGCCGGAAAGGCGGTGGTGGTCGTGGACGACGCCGATCGCGAGAACGAGGGCGACCTGATCTTCGCCGCGGAGAAGGCGACCCCGGAACTACTCGCGTTCACCATCCGGTACAGCAGCGGCGTGATCTGCGTGCCCATGCTGGGCAGCCGGCTCGACCGGCTGGAGCTGCCGCCGATGTACCACGTCAACCAGGACCGCAAGGGCACCGCGTACACCGTCTCCGTCGACGCCCGGGAGGGGGTCAGCACCGGCATCTCCGCCGCCGACCGCGCGCACACCATCCGCACGCTGGCCGAACCGGCCACCACCGCCGACCAGCTCACCCGGCCCGGTCACGTCTTTCCGCTGCGCGCCAAGGAGGGCGGCGTGCTGCGCCGTCCGGGGCACACCGAGGCGGCCACCGACCTCGCCACCCTGGCCGGCCTCGAGCCAGCCGGCGTCATCTGCGAGGTCGTCAACGAGGACGGCTCGATGGCCCGGCTGCCCGAGCTGGAGGCGTTCTCCCGTCAGCACGGCCTGACGCTAATCTCCATCGCGGACCTGATCGCCTACCGCCGTCGGCACGAGAAGCAGGTGCGGGCGGTGGCCGAGGCGCAGCTGCCGACGGCCCACGGGCTGTTCCGGGCGGTCGGCTACGAGAGCACGCTGGACGGCACGGACCACGTCGCGCTCGTGAAGGGCGACATGGGCGATGGCCGCGACGTGCTGGTCCGGGTGCATTCCGAGTGCCTCACCGGCGACGTCTTCGCCTCCCGGCGGTGCGACTGCGGCCCCCAGCTGGACGCGTCGCTGGCCGTCGTCGCGGCAGCCGGCCGGGGAGTGGTGCTCTACGTGCGCGGCCATGAGGGCCGGGGCATCGGGCTGATGCACAAACTGCAGGCCTACCAGCTGCAGGACGGCGGCTCGGACACCGTGGACGCGAACCTGGAGCTGGGGCTGCCCACCGACAATCGTGACTACGGCACCGGAGCGCAGATCCTGGTCGATCTCGGCGTGCGCACGATGCGGCTGCTCACCAACAACCCCGCCAAGCGCGCCGGGCTGGAGGGGTACGGTCTGGAGATCGTGGAGCGCGTGCCGCTGGCGGCGCACGCCACTCCGGAGAATCTGCGGTACCTACGGACGAAGAGGGACCGGATGGGACACGACCTGGGCGACCTTCCCGAGACCGTCGCCGCCCTCGACGACGAGTCCACCGAAGCAAGCGCGGACGCCCTTCCCCCGGCCGCGGACGGTTCCCGGTGAGCGGAGACGGCGCTCCGTCCCTGGGGTCGGCCAGCGCCTCCGGCCTGCGGGTAGCGGTGATCGCCACCCAGTGGCACCCGGAGGTCACCGACCCGCTGCTGGCGGGGGCGCTGTCCTCGCTGGCGTCCATGGGAGCGCGCAACCCCACCGTGGTCCGCGCACCCGGTGCCTTCGAGCTGCCCGTGCTGGCCCAGGCGGCGGCGGTCAACCACGACGTCGTCGTGTGCCTTGCCGTCGTCGTCCGTGGCCGCACCCCGCACTTCGACTACATCTGCTCCGCGGTGACCGACGGCTGCCTGCGGGTGTCGCTGGACACCGGCGTTCCGGTCGGGTTCGGGGTGCTCACCGTCAACGACATCGGCCAGGCCCGTGACCGCTCCGGCGCCCCGGGATCGCGCGAGTCCAAGGGCCAGGAGGCGGTGGAGGCGGCGATCTCGACCGCCCTCGCCCTGCGCCAGCTGCGCCGCTCCTGACCCGGTCGCCCGCCCGGCCCACCTGGCGTCGGTCCCGCCGGGCCTGCCCACTTACAGTTGCTCCGACCAGGTACCGCGGAAAGGACCGATGTGCTCTCGCTCGTGCTGCCCAAGGGGTCGCTGGAGAAGCCGACGCTGGAGCTGTTCGACGCCGCCGACCTCGGAGTGCGCCGCGGCTCGGACCGCGACTATCACGCGGCGATCGACGATCCCCGCGTCGACAAGGTCCGCTTCCTGCGCCCGCAGGAGATCCCCACCTACGTCGAGCAGGGGTTGTTCGACCTCGGCATCACCGGCCGGGACTGGGTCGTGGAGACCGGGGCGGACGTGGTGAGCCTGGGTGAGCTGCAGTACAGCCGCGCCACCCGCAACCCGGTGAAGATCGTGCTAGCCGTGCCCAACGACCACCCGGCCACCAGCGGCGCGGACCTGCCGGACGGGGTCCGGGTGTCCACCGAGGTGCCCGAGATGACCCGGCGGTACTTCGACGACATCGGCGTGAAGGCCGTCATCGTGCCGTCGTACGGAGCAACCGAGGCCAAGGTTCCGGACATCGTCGACGCCATCGTTGACGTGACGGAGACCGGATCGAGCCTGCGCAAGAACGGCTTGAAGATTATCGAGGTGCTGCTGACCAGCTACACCGAGCTGGTCGCGAACGCGGAGGCGTACGCCGATCCGGAACGCCGGGTAGCGATGGAAGACCTCGCGCTGCTGCTGCAGGCAACCATCCGGGCCCGCGGTCACGTCCTGCTCAAGCTGAACGTGGCCACCGACCGGCTCGACGCCGTCGTGGCGGCGCTGCCGACGATGACCAGCCCGACCGTCACCTCACTGGCCACCGGCGGCTTCTCCGCGGTGGAGACCGTGGTGCCGCGCCGGGGGATCAACACGCTCATTCCGGCGCTGAAGGCCGCCGGCGCGCGGGACATCCTCGAGCTGCCGATCAGCAAGATCGTCGAGTAGCAGCGGCGATGCCGGATCGCAGCGCTTCGCCGGACGACACAGCCGCCGACCCCGCCGGCCGGCGTCTGGTCCGGGTGTACCGGCCGGTCAAGGGCCGGCTGGTTCCCCGTGCCGTCGCTGCCGTCTTCGTGCTGCTCGGCGTCGCGCTGGCCGCCGCGCTGCCCAGTGCGGAGGGACCGGGCGGTTTCGGCGTCGTAGACCGGGTGGCCATCGTGGCTTTTCTGTGTGTGCTGGCCGGCGGGGTGCTCGTGCTCGGCCGGCCACGGGTGGAGATGTGGGACGACGGGCTGCTGGTGGTGAATTTGCTCCGCAGCCGCCGCCTCGACTGGGCCGAGATCGTCGAGATCTATCTGAGCCGCAACGACTCCTGGGCGATGGCCGACCTCAGCGACGGTTCGACGCTGGCGCTGATGGGGCTGCAGAGCACCGATGGCCCCGTCGCCGCGGCGGGCGTGGCCGCGATCCGGGCGGAGCTGGCTCGCCGGGCACCGTCCCAGGGGCCGACATGACCGGCCTACCGGCCGGGGCGCCGGGTCCGGGAATCGCGGCGCCCCGCGGCGCGGGAGACACCGGCGAGGCCGATCCGTCGCTCACCGGCGCACTGCGGTCCTGGGACGACGACCCCACTCCCGAGCGGACAGCCGCAGTCTGCGTGGCGCTGAGTGGTGCGCGCCTGCTCGTGCCCGTCGTTGCTCGGCCCGGCGGTGCGAGCGGGGACGAGACAGCCGCAGCCGCAGCCGTAGCCGCCGGGTCAGGCGGGTCAGCCGGAGCCGGCAGCGCCGACGCCTCCACCGGCATCGACGCGGCGCACCGCGACGCCGAGGCCGGCGCGAGCATGGCGGTTCCGATGGTGCGGGGACGCGACGGCCGCACCGCCCTGCTCGTCTTCTCCGGACTGGCCGAGATGGCACGCTGGAACGCCGCCGCCCGGCCGATGCCGGTACCCGGCCCCGACGTCCTGGCCGCGCTGCTGGAGTCGGACGCGGACGCGCTGGTGCTCGATTTGGCCGGTCCGGTGACGTTCCCGCTCGACCGGTCGATGCTCAGCCGCCAAAACTCCCGCTGAACTGCACCCCGAAGCGGGCCGCCGGCTCGGGAGCGGGCCGCCCGGACGAAGAGGGCGCCTCAGCCGCGGACCGGCCCGGTCCAGCGTTCTCCGGGACCCTCACCGGGCGGGTCCGGCACGCGGCAAGCCTCCCGGAACGCGAGCTGCAGGCTGCGCAGGCCGTCGCGCAGCGGGGCGCCGTGCGGCGGTCCGAGGGACTCGGCCGAGGCAGTGATCAAGCCGGCGAGGGCCGCAATCAGCCGCCGGGCCTCGTCCAGGTCCCGCAGGTGCTCGCCGCCCTCAGCCAGGCCCAGCTTCACCGCCGCGGCACTCATCAGGTGAACGGCCGTGGTGGAGATCACCTCGGCGGCCGGCACGTCCGCGAGATCGCGGAGTGCACCGCCGCCGCCCGGCGACTCCTCACCACCGTGCACAGCTCCGCCGCGTGACGCGGCGGGATCGCGAGACGCTGCGGGATCGCGTGACACTGCGGGCTCGCGCGGCGCTGTCGGCTCGACCGGAAAGTGGTTCACGGTGCTACCCTTGCAGAACGACCGGCGTCCGTCTTCGCCGGCGCTTCACCGGCTTCGTGGGGTCTCCTGACTCCCGCTGGCTCAGCGCCGCTCCGCAGATGGTCGCCACGCAAGCGGAGCCTCGCTCCCACCTGTGCGTCCTGCGGACGCCCGGGTCCGGTCGGGTGCCGCAGTGCTCGTGTGGTGAGCGCCGCAGCATCCTGTAGGGCGTGCTTCGACATGCCCGGCCGGAGGAATGAGAGGCCCCGCGCGCACCGTCGTGCCGGGGCCTTCGTCGTTTCGGCGCCGACGCCCTCGGGCAGCGGACGTCGCAGGAGGCGCCGGAGCTCAGATCGTCCACATCACGCAACTTGGAGGAGGCCCCATCAGCGTCGAGCCGCGTATCAACGATCGGATCCGGGTTCCGGAGGTCCGACTCGTCGGTCCCAACGGTGAGCAAGTGGGAATCGTCGCGATCGGCGACGCCATACGCCTGGCCCAGGAGGCCGATCTCGATCTGGTCGAGGTAGCTCCGACGGCCAGGCCGCCGGTATGCAAGCTGATGGACTTCGGCAAGTTCAAGTACGAGTCCGCTCAGAAGGCCCGTGAGGCGCGCAAGAACCAGGCCCACACGGTCATCAAGGAGATGAAGCTCCGGCCGAAGATCGACCCGCACGACTACGAGACCAAGAAGGGTCACGTGGTTCGCTTTCTCAAGCAGGGCGACAAGGTGAAGATCACCATCATGTTCCGGGGACGTGAGCAGTCGCGGCCTGAGCTGGGCTACCGCCTGCTGCAGCGGCTCGGCGAGGACGTCCAGGAGCTCGGCTTCGTGGAGTCGGCGCCGAAGCAGGACGGCAGGAACATGATCATGGTCATGGCGCCGCACCGGAACGTCAAGGTCGACGCCAAGGGCAGGGCGGTCGACGATGACGCTGAGGGAACCGCGGCAGCGCGCACCCCGGCCCCCGTGCGGGAGCGGGCGCCTGCTCGCCCGCCGGCACGTCCGAGCGCTCCGGTGGCGCCGGC
>JALYNC010000180.1 GCA_030773415.1 Actinomycetota bacterium | reverse complement strand
GCGGCATGGACGGCATGCCGCCACCGGCCGGACTGGCGCCGGCACCGGGGGTCGTGAAGGGGTTGTTGCCGGGCCGGGGCCCGGGGGTCGTGGGACGCGGCGCGGCGGGTCCGGGCCGGGGAGCGGCCGGAGCGGGCGGAGCCGTGGAGGCAGCCGCGGGGCGCGCCTGCACGGGCGGGGCGACGTCCGGGCGGATGCGCTCGACGGTGGGCTCAACGCCAGGACCGGTGCTGCCGGGTCGCACGCCAGGAATGCCAGCGCCCGGGCGGGGAGCTCCCGGACGGGGGGCGGCGGCTGGGGATCCGTTGGCTGCCGCGGGTGCCCCGTCAGCGTTCGACGGTGCTGCCACGCGTACCGGCGCGTCCGTCCGGGCTGCGGGGGCAACCGGACCAGCTGCCGAGGAGCGGCCAGCCGCGGAGGCGCGCGAGGAGGATGAGGACTTGGAGGCTGCGCTCGACCCGGCGCCATCGCTGGGGAACGCTTCCTTGAGCTTGCGCACGACTGGCGCCTCGATCGTCGAGGACGCCGAGCGGACGAACTCCCCGAGTTCGTTGAGCTTGGCCATCAAGACCTTGCTCTCTACTCCGAACTCCTTGGCGAGCTCGTAGACGCGGACCTTGGCCACTGGACTCCTGTCTCGGTCCGCGTCTCTCGTGTCGCGGGACCGTCTGGTTTCTTACTGCATGGCGGTGCTTCTCACGGCGTGCTCATCGAGCGCTCATCGCTGTTCCGACCTGCTTTCGACGTGACGGCTGGGCGGTGTGCGGGTGGTACTGGTGGTGTAACGCGGGACGGCTGTCTTTCCGTCCCGATGGTGTTCCGTCCCAACTGCTGCGCCTTGCCACTGCTGTGCTTCCTACTGCTGCCGGGCTTGCTAGTGATGCTCGGCTTGCTCCTGCTGGGGCCCCGGCGCGGCGAGCCGGCGCACGTAGCCCCGTAGCGCGCTGGAGTTCCGCAGCTTCGGATTCCGCAGGGCACGGGCGAAAGCCGCCCGGCGGTCCGCGAGGTCGATGCACTGTTCGTCGGGATGGATAGACGCTCCCCGGCCGGGCAGCTGCCCTCGGGGATCAGGAACGAGGGCCTCGTCCACGACACCGACGCGCAACAACTCCGACTTCGCGGCCCGGACCCGGCACCCGACGCACGTGCGCACCGGCTCGGCCCGCGGAATCATCGCAAAGTCTAGCGCGAAATCCGGCGCGCGGTGGCGCCGATCATTCGGCCTTGACCCCGGCCGGAGCCGACCGCTCCGCGTCGGAGTGGATGTCGATCCGCCAGCCGGTGAGCCGCGCGGCGAGGCGGGCGTTCTGCCCTTCCTTGCCGATCGCGAGACTGAGCTGGTAGTCCGGAACGACGACGCGGGCCGCCCGCGTCACCGGGTCGACGACCTCCACCGACGTCACGGACGCCGGCGACAAGGCGTTGCCCACGAGCTTTGCCGGATCGTCCGACCAGTCGACGATGTCGACCTTCTCGCCGTGCAGCTCGGAGACGACGGCGCGCACCCTGCTGCCCATCGGTCCGATGCAGGCGCCGCGTGCGCGGACGCCCGACACGGTCGACCGCACGGCGATCTTCGACCGGTGGCCCGCCTCACGGGCCACCGCCATGATCTCGACCGAGCCGTCGACGATCTCCGGAACCTCCAGCGCGAACAGCTTACGGACGAGGTTGGGGTGCGTACGGGACAGCGTGATCGAGGGCCCGCGCACGCCCTTGTGCACCTGCACCACGTAGCAGCGCAGCCGGCTGCCGTGCTCGTACTTCTCGCCGGGAACCTGCTCGGCGGGCGGCAGAACGGCCTCGACGTTGCCCAGGTCGACCAGCACGTTGCGGGAGTCGTGCTGCTGCACGAGCCCGGTGACGATGTCTCCCTCACGGCCGGCGTACTCGCCGTAGGTCAGATCCTGCTCGGCGTCGCGCAGCCGCTGCAGGATCAGCTGCTTGGCGGTCATCGCCGCGATTCGCCCGAAGCCCTGCGGGGTGTCGTCGTACTCCGGTCCCAGCTCGCCGTCCGCGGTGACCTCACGCGCCCAGATCGTGGCCTCACCCGTGGTGCGGTCCAGCTCCGCGCGGGCGTGCTTGGCGGCACCTTCGCTGTGCGTGTACGCGGACAGCAGGGCCAGCTCGATGGCCTCGACCACGGTGTCGAATGAGATCTCCTTGGCGCGAACCAGTCCCTGCATCGCCGCCATGTCGATGTTCACGATTCGCCCTCCTTTTCGTGGTCGTCGTCTTCCGCTTGTGGACCGTCGGCCGCGTCCGCTTCCGGACCGCCGTACTCGTCAAGTTCCGGAGCATCGGACTCGACCGCTTCCGGACCGTCGGACTCGTCCGCGTGCCGGAACTCGACCTGCACCCGGCCCGGCCCCAGGTCGGCGACGGGCACCAGGCGTTGCCCCGGCGCGGCCGCCCGGCCGCCCTTGGGCTTCTGCGAATCCGTACCCAGCAGGACGGCTCCGTCCCGGACCTCCAGCACCCGGCCGGTGAGCTCGGCATCCCCGGCGCGCACCCGCACCAGCCGCCCGATCGCCCGTCGCCAGTGGCGTTCAGCGGTCAGCGGCCGGTCAACTCCCGGTGAGGTGACCTCGAGCACGTACGGCTGCTCGCCGAATGGCTCGGCGTCATCCAGCGCCTCGGAGACTGCGGTGCTAACGGCTGCCACGTCGTCCAGGGTGACCCCCCCGTCCCGGTCGACCATCACCCGCACCAGCCGGCGACGGCCAGCCGGGGTCACCGTGATCTCCTCCAGGTCGCAGCCCACCGCGATCACCACGGGTTCGAGCAGCGCCTGCAGCCGAGCGGTAGCAGGAGCAGACACCGGAAGCCTCCTGCTGTGCTGTTGTGGGATGGTGCCGGGCGGTCGGGTCCAGACTATCCCGGCGTTCATCCTCCGACGACATCCCGTTGCGCCGGCTTCGGCGCGGAGAGGGCAGCCCATGACCCGGCCCGTCGACGCCGTTCCCGGCCGCGCGGGAACGTTCGCCGTCGAGGGGTCGCCCCCGGCGGCGACGGTCAGCCGGCGACGCGTGCTGGCCGCGGGGGCGGTGGTCTCAATGGGAACGATCGTCTCCGGCTGCACGCCGGACGACCGGCCGCCGCCGCCGCCCCGGCCACCCGATCCGGACGAGCTGTTGCTCCTGCGGGTACGGGCAGCCGAGCGGCAACTCGTCCAGCTGTACGAGGCGACGATCGCCCGCCATCCCGTGCTGTCCAGGGCGCTGGACGCGGTGCGGGCCGAGCACGCCGCGCACCTGGCGGCCCTGGGAACCGGACGGCTGCCGGAGCCGGACGACGCGAGCGCGGCCCCTTCGGCAACCGACGCGCCTTCGGCGGGCCTCTCCTCGTCCGGCGCAGCGCCCTCGCCGTCCGGCACGGCGGCCGCACCGGTCCAGCCGCCCGGCCCCGTCATTCCGGAGTCGCCGACGGCAGCCGTC
>JALYNC010000179.1 GCA_030773415.1 Actinomycetota bacterium | reverse complement strand
GCCGGAGGCCGCGCGCAGCGACAGCGTCCCGGCAGCCGGCAGGCGCTTGCCCCGGCGGGCGGAGCCCGCCGCCTTGATCCAGTACGGGCGAATTCGGCATCGCGCCCGCCGGCTCAGGGCACGCACTCTCATGGCCACTCCAAGCAGGCGTCCAAGAGCTGGCTCACCCACCGCCCGCGGGGGTGGCGGGCGCTGACGGAGGCCATGACGCTGAGGGGATCGGCTGCAGGTGGTGGCGATGGATGGCGTTTACCGGCTTCTAGACCGCTCCCGGTCGACGTGGAACGAATCGATCACCGCGACGAGCTACCTGACGCCGTCGCGGCTCCAGCGCATTGCGAGCCAGCCGGCGGCCCTCGGCCATGTCCAGCAGCCATGCCGGACCAGGCCTTCGCGCTGATCGTCCGCGCCAGCCAGACCGTCAGCCTGGTCCTCGGCAGCGACGCCGGCGCGAATTGGAATTAGGGTACGTTCCGCAGGGGGTCCGGGGCAGTCCCAGGCGCTGGATGGCGCACGTCCCGGCCCGCCGTCGTTGTTAGAACCAAGAGATATCGCCCTGCCGCTACGCAGATGCGCGTGCGGCTTTGACCGCAGCCCCAGAGGACTTTGAAGTGACAGGTTGAAAGACGTTAGACCTCGTGGCTCCCGCCGTATTCGATCGCGATGTCGGATTCATAGAACTCGACGATCGAGCGGCCGGTCTCCCGGACGCCCGTTCGCGCCGTCTCGATGTGCAGCGGGATCGAGCGGCGAATCGCGCCTAGCTGCGTAAGCTGCTCCACCCTATGGAAAGCGCTTGGATAGCGTTCCGCGAAGTCCGCGAGCGCTCGGAGCTTCGTCGTGGCGTCATCGAGGTGATGCCCGTGCGGGTCGACGATGGACGCGCGAACGGAACCATCGATGTCGTGGAAGAACACGAAGTCCGGGTGCATCGAGCGCCAGTTCCCCTCGTGGTCGCGGTAGGCGATGGTGACCGAGTCGAGCGCCGGGCGCGGCGGGTTCCGGTACCACGCAAGCGCCCCTGCCCTCGCCATCTCGGTCTGCACGACGTCGACCTCCCACGGGTTGAGCCCGCCGAGTGGGTAATTCCCGTTCTTGTCCGCCATGAGGTGACCGCGGAGCAGAGGAGCGATGGAGACTGCGCCGCTATTGTCGACAACCTTATAGTCTTCTAACCGCAGGCGCGGCTCCCCCAGCACACCGCGCTGCGGGTCGACGGCGAGGGCGCGGATGCGCTCGTATTCGGCCCTGCGCTCGTCGGTGAGGCGCTCGATGTCGCGGCGATGCTCGTCGATAAGGCGTACCGCGATCCCGTTCGCCGTCGCGTCGACCTTTTCGCGGATCTCCTTGGTGGCGGCCAGGGCCGCCGTCCAGACGAACGCGTCACGCAATTCGTCCTCTTCGCCCTCCGGGCAGAGGTGGTCGACGTACGCCTGCGCGACGGTGGCACCTAGCGCTTGCTGGGCGAACTGGAACCCCGTGCGAATAGCTCGGTCGTCGGCTCGGATGACGAAGTCGTTGTAGGTCGGAGCGAATCCGCCGGTCCTGCCGACGATCTCTTTGACGTGTACGCTCCAGATCTCCTCGATTGCCTTGTCCAACGACGTCGAGTGCTTCTCAGCGAGGGCGTCGAGCTCAGCGACTAGCTCGCGGGACACTGTGGCGAGTGCCTTCGGACGGAGGCCGTCAGTGGACAGCGCTTGGGCGAGGCTCGTCAGCCGGACAACCGCCCGGGCGCCCCGCACCGGCATCGTCTCTGTCGGTAAGGAGTCCCAGACGTCCCAGACGGCCTGCGGGATTTCGGGGTTCCGCGTGAGCTCGCAGGGGTCAAGGAGAACCTTCCGCTGGGCCGACCCGGGCATCTCCTCGATCTGGCCGGTCAGGTACTTCACAACGTTGCCAGCGGTGGTCTTGTCGAAGAACGGCAGAATGCAGTCGACGGCGTTCAGCCGTTCGTCGCCGGGGACGCGGCGGGCCAGAGGCGAGCGGACCATCCGTCCAAGCAGCTGGGTGATGTGGGTTTCGTCCTTCGCAGGTCGGAAGGACACCATCACCTCGGCCCTCGGACAATCCCAGCCGGTCGAAATCGCGTCCTTGGCGACCAAAATGCGCACCCGACGGGTCTGCTCCACGCGCTGCGGCTCGATGTGTTCGACGTCCCAGGACCCGAACTGAAGCTACGTAGCCCAGGATGAGGCGGCGGTAGACACGCTGCTGGAAGCCGAGTCGGCTGCCCCGCAGTTGGTTCGGCACAGCCCGGCCGTACGGGAAGTGGTCCGCAGCATCCACCGGCGCTCCCCGGTGTCCGGTCGGTCCAAGTCCTCGCGCGTCCTCGCGTTGGCGGAGCGATGCCGAGCGGTCTGAGCGGCGGCTCGGTCGTGGGACTGGTGTGCGCGGGCGCCGGCGGCCTAGAACACGTGCGTGCACGGCTGGTCGAGCCTATGGTCGCGGACGGGTGGACAGTAGCCGTAACAGTGACACCGACTGCTGCCCGCTGGCTGGCCGACTCGGGCGAGGATCACCGGCTGGAGTCGTGTACCGGCTACCCGGTCCGCTCCGCGCCTCGCCTCCCTGGTGAAGCCAGTCCGCATCCGCCGGTTGACTGCTACGCCGTCGTCCCGGCTACGGCCAACACGGTGGCGAAGCTCGCGCTGGGTATAGCCGACAACCAGGCACTGACCGCCCTCTGTGAGGCGATCGGGGGCGGAGAGATTCCCGTCGTCGTGTTCCCGCGGGTCAATGCCGCCCATGCCGGCCATCCAGCGTGGGACGGGCACCTGGCCGCGTTGCGCTCGGCCGGCGTGCGACTGGTCTACGGCGAGGACGTGTGGCCGCTGCACCGTCCGCGAAGCGCGCCCGGCAAAGAACTGCCCTGGGCGGCCATCCGTCAGGCGATCCAGGCTGCTGTCGAGGGCGCTGGGCGAGGGCTACGCCCCGCTTGATCGACGACCCGGACAGTTTGTCCGGGTCACGCCTCGCGCCTGCCCTTGTGCTTGTCCTGCGAGCAACGCGACATGGGGTCGCGGGCCGACAGGAGGAGTGGTCATGGCGGTGCAGTTGCCGATTCCGGTGCGGTTCGAGGACGTGTTCCCGGCTGGTGCGTATGTGCTGGGTGTGGAGCCGATCAACGACTTTGACCAGGTCCGGGCCGGGACGGGGGACCCGCAGCAGCGGGACAAGGTCACGGGGGAGCGGCTGTGGGCGGTGCGGGTGCTGGATGCGGACCCGGAGTCGCGTAAGGGGCAGGCGGAGGTGGCGGTGAAGATCACCGCGCCGGTGCAGCCGGTGCCGCCGGAGGCCGCTGCGGGGACGCCGTTTCGGCCGGTGGAGTTCGACGGGCTGGCGTTGATGCCGTACGTGGACACGTCGAAGACCCGGCCGCGGTCGGCGTTCTCGATCCGGGCGACCGGGATGCGGGCGCCGGGGCGTGCCGGGAAGACACCGTCCGGGACGTCGGCGTCGGCGCCGTCGGCTGCCTGAGCCGGGGGCTGTCGTGACGGTTGTCGGTGTGGTGGTGGTGATGGGCGTGCTGGCGCTGGTGCTGTTGCGCAGCCGTGTTCTGCACGTCGGCGGGTTTCTGTTCGCCGCGGTGTGGGGGTTCCTTCTCGGGACGACCCCGGCGGGTCCCGCGGTGGCGCGGCTGCTGGACCAGCTCGGAGCCTCGGTGTGGCTGGCGGTGACCTCGCTATGAGGCGCACGACGATGCTTGCACCCTCGATGCGCGCCGGGGCGGTCCGCGGCCGGCGGGTGGACGCCCTGCTGGTGCCGTCGGTGCGGCTCTCGCTCGCCGCGGTACTGGCGGTGAACGCCGGCCGGCTGCTGCTCCGGGCCGGCGCGGTGCTGGTTCATCACCCGCGGTCGACCGCGGCGGCGGGGGCCGTGCTGAGTCTTCGGGTGCTGCTGGGCTGGACGGGACTGGTCACCGTGCTGGTCATGGCCGCTGTGGCCCTGGCGTGCTGGCGGCACCGACACCGGGCGTCCTTCGATTCCGTGGCCGGCGGTCCGCTGACGTCCGGATGGCGTGGCTGGTGGGTCTACCGTCGGCACTGGCAGCCGGTGATGGCCACCGCCGGCCTGACGGTCGACTACGCCGGCGGCCAGTACGTCCCGCGGCTGCACGCGGTCCAGTGCGGTGCGTGCGTGGACTCGCTGCGGGTGCAGCTGCTCGCCGGGCAGTCCCCAGCGGACTACGAGCAGGCAGCCGAGGCCTTTGCGCACACCTTCGCCGCGCTGGCCTGCCGGGTGCGCGTGGACCGGCCCGGCTGGGTGTGGCTGGATCTCACCCACACCGACCCGCTCACCACCCCCGTCCCCGCGCTGGCCGTGCCGGACGTGCCGGAACTCGACGCGCTGCCGCTTGGGGTGACCGGCGACGGTGTGCCGTGGCGGCTGCGGCTGATCGGCTCCCACGTCCTGATCGCCGGGGCGACCGGCTCCGGCAAGGGCTCGGTGCTGTGGTCCCTGGTCCGGTCGGTGGCCGGCGGGATCCGGCCGGGGACGGTGCAGGTCTGGGCGGTCGACCCGAAGGGTGGCATGGAGCTCGCGTTCGGCGCTCCCTTGTTCGCCCGGTTGGCCTACCGCACGACCGACGACATGCTCCTTTTGCTGGAGGACGCCGTCGCGGCGATGCGCCACCGGCAGGCCCGGCTGCTCGGCGTCACCCGACTGCACACGCCCACTGCCCAGGAGCCGCTGATCGTGGTGCTGGTCGACGAGCTCGCCGCGCTGACCGCGTACGTCGACCGGGACACCAAGCGCAAGGCCGCGGAGCTGCTGCAGCTGCTGCTGTCTAGTGCCGCGCCGTCGGGGTGCTCGTCGTCGCGGCGTTGCAGGACCCGGGCAAGGACGTGCTGCCGTTCCGGGATCTGTTCCCCACCCGGATCGCCCTGCGGCTCACCGAGGACGTGCAGGTCGACATGGTCCTCGGTCGCGGAGCACGGGACCGGGGCGCCGCGTGTGACCGCATTCCCGAGTCACTGCCCGGCGTCGGCTACGTGCAACTGGAAGGCCGGCGCGAACCCGTCCGCGTCCGCACCGCCCACGTCACCGACGCCGCGATGTGCGAGGCATACGCACCCGCGACGCATCAGGCGCTGACCGACGCGACCGCGGCCGAGGGGTGGGCGGCATGAGGACGCGGGTCTCGCGGGCGGAGCGGGCCCGGATGCCGCTCGCGCAGGACGTCGTCCTGGCCGCGGCCACCGACCACGGCGTGTGCATCCGGCCGCTGCCGGTCCGCCGGATCGACCTGCACACCGGGGAAGCGACCGTGGTTCCGGTGCCATGCGGAGCGACCCTGGCCTCGAAGTGCCCGCCGTGCGCGGAGCGGGCCCGCACACTCCGGATGGCGCAGTGCCGGGAGGGGTGGCACCTCGACACCGAACCGCTGCCGGACGCCGACGAGCCGGACGCGGAGCAGAAGGCTCTGGCCGAGCTGCGAGCCGACCTCACCGCCGCCCTCGCCGAGGCGCAACGGCGAGGTGACGCGCCCCGGGCAGCAGAACTCGCCGAGGCCGTCGCCGAAGCCGACTCGCTGCTCGCGGCGGCCGGTGTGCGGGGGACCGTGGCACCCGGGCGGAAGGAAGGCCGTCGGTCGCGGTCCACCCGCCGCCGCCAGGACGCACCGGACCTACCGCGCCGCCCGGTGGAGAACCGCACCGTCGGTCGGTCCTTCATCGGGCGGGACGGCACCGTATGGCGACCCTCGACCTTCCTCACCCTGACCTGCGACACCTACGGCCGGGTCCGCTCCGACGGCACCCCCGTGGACCCGGCGGCGTACGACTACCGGCGGGCCGCACGGGACGCGATCCACTTCGCCGCCCTGGTCGACCGGTTCTGGCAGAACCTGCGCCGCTGCGTCGGCTACGACGTGCAGTACTTCGCCTGCGTCGAGCCGCAGAAGCGGCTCGCGCCGCACCTGCACGCCGCCGTTCGGGGCACCATGCCCCGCACCCTGGTCCACCAGGTCGCCGCCGCGACCTACCACCAGGTGTGGTGGCCCCGCCACGACCAACCGGTGTACGAGGCCGGCGGCTACCCGGTGTGGGACCACGACGTCGTCGGCTACGTCGACCCCGCCACCGGAGCCGTGCTGACCGCCTGGGACGACGCCCTAGACGCGATCGGCGAGGACGACGAGCCGGCGCATGTGGTGCGGTTCGGCCCGCAGGTCCGCGTGGACGGCGTCGTCGGGGACTCCGAGGACTCCCGGCGGTGCATCGGCTACCTGACGAAGTACCTGACGAAGTCCCTCGACGAGTGCCACGCACCGGACACGGCGGCGCAGAAGGCGCACGTCGATCGGATGGCCGAGGCGCTGCGGTACGAGCCGTGCTCACCGACGTGTGCGAACTGGCTCGCCTACGGCGTCCAGCCCGAAGAGTCCCGGCCCGGTCTGACGCCCGGGCACTGCAAGGGCAAGGCCCACAAGCGCGCCACGCTGGGGTTCGGGGGCCGCCGGGTGCTCGTCTCGCGGAAGTGGTCGGGGAAGAACCTCGCCGATCACCGCGCTGAACGACGCCAGTACGTCCTGGCCACCCTCGGTGGCGTGCTGAACAAGCCAGGCACCCGCGGACCGGACGACGAGCACAGCGAGCACGCCGAGCTGTCGGCAGTGGACGCGGCGGAGCGCTACGCCTGGGAAGTGCTCAAGCCCGACGACCCCGACGCCCCACCGAGAGCGCACCTCGTCTTGCATGCCCTGGCGGAGCGGGTGGCGTGGCGGGCGCAGTACCGGGCCGCCCAAGCCCTCGCCGACGGCACTGCCAGTCGTCCGACACGCCGTCGGCAAGGGAGCCGCACGCCGCCTGAGACACAGCGCCGACCAGCCCTGGCGCCGTTCCGATCCCAAGACATCCTCGGGGGCTCCCGGTAACGGTCAAGGGACGAGCGCAGCGAGATCACGCAGTGACGCCGAAGGCGCCCTTGACGGTTGCCGGGTGGCCCTGAGCCACCGTCCCGGAGCGGAAGGGCGCACCACCCAACCATGCGGCCGGTCAGTGAACCGGCGACGAGAGATGCGAGGAGTGTCATGGAGAAGCTCTTGACGACGGATGAGGCAGCCGTCGTGCTGGGGACGACGCCGCGCGCTCCGCGCCGGTTGATCGCGGAGCGTCGTATCCGGTTCGTGCGGATGGGGCGGCATGTGCGCATTCCGGAGTCGGCCCTGGACGAGTACGTCGAGGCGGCGACGGTGGAGGCGTGCCGGCCGGCTCTTCGGCAGTACGTCGGGCGTGCGTCGTAGTGGCTCGGCGTCGCCGCTTCGGCCGGGTGCGCCGGCTGCCGTCGGGGCGGTACCAGGCCCGCTACCGGGTTCCAGACGGGATGGATCGACCGGCCCCCCAGACCTTCGAGCGCAAGGCCGATGCGGACCGGTGGTTGGCCAGCGTGGAGTCGGAGCTGCTGCGCGGTGACTGGAGTGACCCGGCCGCCGGGCAGGTGCAGCTGCACGAGTACGCGTCTTCGTGGGTTCGTGAGCGTCCGGGGCTGCGACCGAAGACCCTGCAGCTGTACGAGGGTCTGCTCCGGCTGCACATTGCGCCGACGCTGGGACGGCTGCCGGTGGCGGAGCTGTCGGCGCCGCAGGTTCGGGCTTGGCGTGCGGAGCTGCTGGCCGGTGGCCTGGGGCCGAGCACGGTCGCCAAGGCGTACCGGCTGCTCCGTGCGGTGATGGCGCCGGCTGAGTCGGACCGGCTGGTGCGTCGCAACCCGTGCCAGGTCAAGGGCGCGTCGGCGGAGCAGGCTCCGGAACGACCGATGCTGACGGTGCCGCAGGTGTATGCACTGGCGGAGGCGATGCCGGAGCGGTTCCGGCTGCTGGTGCTGCTCGCGACGTTCGGCAGTCTGCGGTGGGGCGAGCTGGCGGCGCTGACCCGCCAGCACGTCGACGCCGAGACCGGGCTGGTGCATGTCCGGTTCTCGCTGGTGGAGCTCGGCGACGGCAAGCTGGTGGTCGGGCCGCCGAAGTCGGCAGCAGGCCGGCGGACGGTAGCGCTTCCGGCAACGGTCCTCGACGATCTCCGCGGGCACCTGGCCGCGTACGTCGAGCCGAGTCCGGAGGCGCTGGTGTTCACCGGGCCGAAGGGCGCTCCGCTGCGGCGGAGCAACTTCCAGAAGCAGTGGCGGGCGGCGCTGGACGGCGCCGGTCTGTCGGGCGTGCACTTCCACGACCTTCGGCACACCGGCAACACGTTGACCGCGCACGCCGGCGCAACGCTGTCGGACCTGATGAGCCGGATGGGGCACTCGTCGACCCGAGCGGCCCGCATCTACCTGCACACGACGTCGGAGCGGGACCGGGCGGTCGCCGAGGCGCTCAACGCCCTGCTCGCCAAGCAGGCATCGGGCACGTGACGGGCACGAGGGTGCGACGGGCCCCGGGACGACGAAGGCCCAGGGCGGCGTCTGTGCGCCTGACCTGGGCCGGTGCGGTGGAGCGGGTGACGGGAATCGAACCCGCACTGTCAGCTTGGGAAGCTGATGTTCTACCATTGAACTACACCCGCGGACGCCGATCACCCGGCGATCGCCGTCACTCTACCGGTGCCCGTACCCGGCACTGACAGGCGGACAATCGCGGCCATGACCTCGCAGAACGCCTCCGGCGAGCGCGCAGTCGACGCTGCCCGCCAAGCCGCCGCCGCGGCTGCTGAGCTCGTCCGCCTCGCCAAGACGCCCACCCCGGTCGCGTCCGCGCACGAGCTGCGGGAGTTGCTCGGCGCGCTCAGCGCGGCCTCCGCCAGTACGGAACTTGCGGCGGGCCTGCTGGTCGAGACCATCGCCCGCGAAGCGGCGGCCGGACGCTGGCGGCTCTCCGGGAACAGCTCCGAGGACGCACGGCAGCAGACGATCCACACGGTCACGGCCAGGCTCGCCTCCGCCGAGCAACTGTGTGCCGCGCTTCGGGCCACTCTTGATGCCGTCCACGCCGCAGCCGCAACGCTGGACTATGTGGCCCCCGATCTGGAGCCGGACGCCGTCGAGCCGCGGCTGACGGCGCCGGAGGCGGCGCAGCTACGGGCCGAGGGGGTCCGCTACGTCATCGAGTGGTTTCCGGGCGACCTCCTGTTCGGCGACCCCGGGGGCTGCGAGTGGGACCTGTGGGAGCTCGATGAGTGGCTCGTCGCCGAGGGCCCGGGCAATGCGCAGTGGTCGAACGATCCGGACCTGACCCGGGGAGAGCTGGCGTCCTGGGTCGAGTCCGCCGCCGGGGTGCGGGTGGAACGGCTCACCGACGGGCCGCCGCTGACCATCACCGGTGAGGCCGGCGGGCGGGAGTGCCCGGTGTTGTACGTGCACGTCGCGGAAGGCTGACAGGAAATTCGAGCGGCGGGCAACTTTCGAGCACCCCGAGTGGTCTTAAGGTGACGAGGGAGGCAGGCCCGTGCTGCACCGGAAGTCCGGCACGCCCGCACCTACGTATCAGTACGTCTGTCCGGACAGCCTGCCCATCACGTTCGAGCCGTAGGGCGGATCGGCACGGTCGCGCCGGTAGGGTTCGGCCGTGCTGCTCAGCGACCGTGACCTGCGGGCCGAGATCGAGTCGGGGCGCGTCTGCCTCGACCCTTACGACCCGACCCTGATCCAGCCGTCCAGCATCGACCTGCGGCTCGACCGGTACTTCCGGGTGTTCCAGAACCACCGGTACGCGGTGATCGACCCGGCCACGGAGCAGGACGACCTCACGGAGCTGATCGAGCCCGAGGGTGACGAGCCTTTCGTGCTGCACCCCGGCGAGTTCGTCCTCGGGTCGACGCTCGAGGTCATCACACTGCCCCACGACCTCGCCGGGCGGCTGGAGGGCAAGTCGTCGCTGGGCCGGCTTGGCCTGCTCACCCACTCCACGGCGGGGTTCATCGACCCGGGGTTCACCGGTCACGTCACGCTGGAGCTGTCCAACGTCGCGACGCTGCCGATCAAGTTGTGGCCCGGCATGAAGATCGGGCAGCTGTGCCTGTTCCGGCTGACCAGCCCGGCCCAGCACCCGTACGGCTCGGCGGTCTACGGCTCCCGCTACCAGGGGCAGCGCGGCCCCACGCCCTCGCGAAGCTGGCACAACTTCACCACCGCGCCCACTCGCTCCGAAAGCTGACGGCGAGCTGACGGCCCACCTGCCGGCGAGCTACGGCTGGACGGTGATCCGGTGTGAGGCCAGCGACTCGCTGCCGGACTCGGTCAGCCGGAACAGCGTCACGGTGTGCTCGCCCGGCGGCACGGTCACCCCGAAGTAGCCGGACTCCACGCACCCTGACAGCCGGAACTCGTGGCTGGCCGCCTGCGTCTGCTCGGCGGCCCGCCCCGGCAGCGGCCGGATGCGGTACTCGCCGTCCGCCCCCCGGTCGAACGACGCCACGTCGATGGCCAGGATCGCCGGCGCGTCCGCCGGTCCGGTCGCCGTCCAGTGCACGGGGTCGCCCTGTTGCGGCTGCGCGGTGGACAACGCCAGCTGGGCGCGGTCGCAGTCGGCGGCCAGCTCCGGAGCGCCCGAGCGCGATGCCTGCACCAGCGCGAACAGCACCGCTCCGACGAAGAACACCAGCAGGAACTTGAGCTGCCCTCGCCCGCCGGGGCCCATCGCGGCGACGGGGGGCGCGATCACTCCCTCGTCGTCGAGGCGGCGTTGCCGTCCCAGCCGCTGGGCGGCCGCCTCGTACTGATCGGCTGCGGGTCCCTGCCGGCGTCTGAACACGGGACCACGCCTAGAAGAGCGCTTCGAGCAGGGGGATCACGAACAGCGGCGCCGTCAGCACGACGAGGCCGGCGATCACGGCGGCCGCGAGCACGCGCACGAACATCGTCGGGCGGCCGTATCGGTCGCGAAGTTGGAACACGAGGTTCAGCGTAGGCGCTACACCGACGGCAAGAGTGGCTGCTAGCATCAGCAAGAAAGTTGAGTGCACGTCGCTCAAGACGGGAACAATCAGCGCGTAGCGCCAGTTGCACAGGTCGACGGACAGCAATGCCGGACAGGCGCTCAGGCCCAGTTCCGATGACGAGTGTCGCGGGAGCACCCAGAGCCTGGGCAGCTAGAGACCCCTGGGCAGCCAGAGACCAGAGCACCCAGAGACCTGAGCAACCGGCGGGAAGCACAACGGCGCCGAAGCGGCGCCACACAGACAACGTAGACGGAGGACCTCCATGGCCCGAGCGGTCGGAATTGACCTCGGAACGACGAACAGCGTCGTCAGCGTCCTCGAGGGTGGCGAGCCGAACGTCATCGCCAACGCCGAGGGCGCCCGCACCACCCCATCGGTCGTCGCCTTCGCCAAGAACGGCGAGGTGCTGGTCGGTGAGGTAGCCAAGCGGCAGGCAGTCACCAACGTGGACCGGACGATCCGGTCGGTCAAGCGTCACGTCGGCACCAACTGGAAGATCGATGTCGACGGCAAGAGCTACACCCCCCAGCAGATCAGCGCGTTCGTGCTGCAGAAGCTCAAGCGCGACGCGGAGGCCTACCTCGGCGAGCCGGTGACCGACGCGGTGATCACCGTGCCGGCGTACTTCGACGACGCCCAGCGGCAGGCGACCACCGAGGCGGGCACCATCGCCGGCCTCAACGTCCTGCGGATCGTGAACGAGCCGACCGCCGCCGCGCTGGCGTACGGCCTGGACAAGGGCAACGAGCAGACGATCCTGGTCTTCGACCTCGGTGGCGGCACCTTCGACGTCTCACTGCTGGAGCTGGGCGAGGGCGTCGTCGAGGTCAAGAGCACCTCCGGTGACACCCACCTCGGTGGTGACGACTGGGACAACCGTCTCGTCGACCACCTGGTCACCCAGTTCAAGAACGGCCACGGCATCGACCTGTCCAAGGACAAAATGGCCGCGCAGCGCCTGCGCGAGGCCGCGGAGAAGGCCAAGATCGAGCTGTCCAGCTCGGCCGAGACCACGGTCAACCTGCCCTACATCACGGCCTCGGCCGAGGGTCCGCTGCACCTCGAGGTAAAGATCACCCGCTCGGAGTTCCAGCGGATGACCGCCGACCTGCTCGAGCGCTGCAAGGGCCCGTTCAACCAGGCCATCAAGGACGCCGGCGTCAAGGTGGGCGACATCGAGCACGTGGTGCTCGTCGGTGGCTCCACCCGCATGCCCGCTGTGGTCGACCTGGTCAAGGAGCTGACCGGCGGCAAGGAGCCGAACAAGGGCGTGAACCCGGACGAGGTCGTCGCCGTCGGCGCCTCGCTTCAGGCCGGTGTGCTCCGCGGTGAGGTCAAGGACGTCCTGCTGCTCGACGTCACCCCGCTCTCCCTCGGCATCGAGACCAAGGGCGGCATCATGACCAAGCTGATCGAGCGGAACACGACGATCCCGACCAAGCGCTCGGAGGTCTTCACCACCGCCGACGACAGCCAGCCCAGCGTGCAGATCCAGGTGTACCAGGGCGAGCGCGAGATGGCGATGTACAACAAGCGCCTGGGGATGTTCGAGCTGACCGGCCTGCCGCCGGCGCCGCGTGGCATGCCGCAGATCGAGGTCACCTTCGACATCGACGCGAACGGCATCGTGCACGTCTCGGCGAAGGACCTGGGCACCGGCCGTGAGCAGTCGATGACCATCACGGGTGGCTCGGCGCTGCCCAAGGACGACATCGACCGGATGATGCGCGAGGCCGAGCAGTTCGCCGAGGAGGACCGCAAGCGCCGCGAGGAGGCCGAGACCCGCAACGCCGGTGACGGCCTGGTCTACAGCACCGAGAAGTTCCTGACCGACAACGCCGACAAGGTGCCGGACGACGTCAGGACCGACGTCGAGACGGCTATCGGCGAGCTGAAGACGGCGCTGCAGGGCACCGACGTGGCGGCGATCCGCTCGGCCACCGAGAACCTGAACACGGTCAGCCAGAAGCTCGGTCAGGCGATCTACGCCAACGCCCAGCAGGACGCCGGCGCGGAGGGCGCTGCCCAGGCCGGCGACCCGGCCGGCGCGGGCTCGGCCGACGATGACGTCGTCGACGCCGAGATCGTCGACGACGAGCGCCAGAGCGGTGCCGCGTGACGGCTACCGGTCCCGGCCACCCCGGGAACTTCCCGTCCGCGGAAGGCGGCGCCGAACCCGGCCTCGTCTTCCGCGACAAGCGGCGGATCGACCCGCAGACCGGTGAGGTCCGCGAGCCGGCCGCGGCGCCGTCCGCCGACGCCCCAGGCAGCGCTGGCGCCGGCCCTGCGGTCGACGAGCTGCGCCGACAGGTCGACGAGCGCACCGGCGACCTGCAGCGGCTCAAGGCCGAGTACGACAACTACCGGCGCCGGGTCGAGCGCGATCGGTTCGCCGTCGGTGAGCAGGCGCTGGCCGTGGTCCTCGCCGGGCTGCTGCCGGTGCTCGACGACATCGGCCGGGCCCGGGCGCATGGCGAGCTGCAGGGCGGGTTCCGGTCGGTGGCCGAGGCCCTCGAGAGCACGCTGGGCAAGCTGGGACTGCAGGCGTTCGGTCAGCCCGGTGAGCCGTTCGACCCGAACGTGCACGAGGCGCTGATGCAGACGCTGTCGCCGGACGTCACCGAGCCGACCGCCGTGGACGTGCTCACCCCGGGCTACCGGCTCGGCGAGCGCATCCTGCGGCCGGCTCGGGTGGCGGTCGCATCACCGGACGACAGCGTGTCGGCGCAGCCCGCCGGCGACGGCGAAGCCGGGCAGGCGGCCGGTGGCGGCGGCGCTGAGAGCACTCCGAGCACCACAGGCACAGGGAGCGCTGCGGGCACCGAGCAGACCTGAGACGTCGGAAAGGAGGGACGCACGTGAGCACCAAGGACTATCTGCAGAAGGACTACTACGCCGCCCTGGGCGTCCCGAAGGACGCCGCCGCTCCGGAGATCAAGAAGGCGTACCGCAAGCTGGCCCGGCAGTACCACCCGGACGCGAACACCGGGGACGCCAAGGCCGAGGCGCGGTTCAAGGAGATCTCCGAGGCGTACGACGTCCTGTCCGACACCAAGCGCCGCAAGGAGTACGACGACGCCCGGCTGCTGTTCGCCGGCGGTCGGTTCGGTGGCGGGCGGCCCGGACCGGGCACCGGGCCCGCCGGTGGCGGCATGACTTTCGACATCAATGACCTGCTCGGGGACGCCGGCCGGACGGGCGCCGGAGCCAACGGTGGCTTCGGCGACCTGTTCGGTGGGCTGTTCGGGCAAGCGGGACGCCGGGCGTCCTCCGGCGCACCCCGGCGTGGGCAGGACCTCGAGTCGCAGGTCACGCTGTCGTTCGCCGACGCGGTCGAAGGCGTCACCGTTCCGCTGCGGCTCACCACACCGGCCACCTGCAACACCTGCTCCGGTACGGGTGCCAAGCCCGGCACCACACCAAGGGTGTGCCCGAACTGCACCGGCACGGGCATGAACAACGACAACCAGGGCAGCTTCGCGTTCGCCGAGCCGTGCCGGGAGTGCCGCGGCCGCGGAATGCTCGTCGAGGATCCGTGCCGCACCTGCCTCGGGTCCGGCACGACGCCCAGCGAACGGACGCTGACCGTACGGATCCCTGCCGGTGTGGCCGACGGCCAGAAGATCCGGCTCAAGGGCAAGGGCTCGCCCGGACAGCGCGGTGCACCCTCGGGGGACCTGATCGTCAGTGTGCAGGTCACCCCCCACCCGGTGTTCGGCCGGTCGGCGGACAACCTCACCGTCAAGGTGCCGGTGACGTTCGCCGAGGCGGCGCTCGGGGCGACCATCAAGGTGCCGACGCTGGGCGGTCAGCCGGTGAGCCTCAAGCTGGCGTCCGGCTCCACCAGCGGGCGCACGCTGCGGGTCCGCGGCAAGGGCGTGCCCCGTCGGGACGGCACCCGGGGCGACCTGCTCGTCACGATCGACATCGCCGTCCCGCAGAAACTGTCCGCCAAGGCCCGCGAGGCTCTCGAGACCTTTGCCGCGGAGGCGTCGGAGGACCCGCGGGCGTCCTTGCTGGAGGTGGCGAATGGCTGAGACATCGTTCTTTCCGGGCGCGGATGACGCCCCGGTGTATGTGATCTCCGTCGCGGCGGAGCTGGCGGGCATGCACCCGCAGACCCTGCGCCAGTACGACCGGCTGGGCCTGGTCTCACCGGGGCGGTCCACCGGACGGGGCCGCCGGTACACCGCCCGCGAGGTGCAGCAACTGCGCGAGGTGGGCCGGCTCTCCCAGGAGGACGGCGTCAACCTCGCCGGCATCAAGCGGATCCTGGAGCTGGAGAACCAGGTCACCGCGATGCGCTCACGCATCGACGAGCTGCAGCAGGAGTTGGCCGCCGCCCGCGCCGAGGCCGACCGCCGGGAGGCGGCGGCGCACGCGCAGCACCGCCGCGAACTCGTGCCGGTCCGCCGCTCCAGCGTGGTGCTGTACCACCCGCGGGCGTCACGGTTCGCCTGACGAACCGCATTCCTAAGACTTCGTAACGACAACTGAATCCGGGAACCAAAATGGCAGAAGCGAAGCTCACCACCAAAAGCCAAGAGGCAGTTACCGCCGCCGTCCGCCGCGCCGCGGCCGAAGGCCACCCCGACGTCGAGCCGGTGCACCTGCTGCTCGCGCTGCTCGCCCAGGGCGACGGCACGGCCGGTCCACTGCTCGAAGCGGTCGGCGTGGAGCCCGCAGCGGTGCGCGCCAAGGCCGAGGACGTTCTCGACCGCATCCCCAGCGCCGCCGGCGCCACCGTCGCAGCCCCGAACCTGTCCCGTCAGTCGCTGGCCGTCTTCAACGCCGCCAACGACCGGGCCGCCGCCCTCGGCGACCAGTTCGTCAGCACCGAGCACCTGCTCGTCGCGCTCGCCGACTCCGGTGGCGCGGGGCCCCATGGGATCGCGACGCTGCTGCGCGAGAGCGGAGCCTCCGCCGAGGCGCTGCTCGCCGGGTTCCAGCAGGTCCGCGGCCACGCCCGCGTCACCTCCGCCGACCCCGAGGCGACGTATCAGGCGCTGGAGAAGTACGGCGTCGACCTGACCGCCCGGGCCCGCGAAGGAGACCTCGACCCGGTGATCGGCCGGGACACCGAGATCCGGCGCGTGGTGCAGGTGTTGTCCCGTCGCACCAAGAACAATCCGGTGCTGATCGGCGAGCCCGGCGTCGGTAAGACGGCGGTGGTCGAGGGGCTGGCGCAGCGCATCGTCGCCGGTGACGTGCCGGAGTCGCTGCGCGACAAGCGACTCGTAGCGCTCGATCTGGGCGCCATGGTGGCCGGAGCGAAGTACCGCGGCGAGTTCGAGGAGCGCCTCAAGGCCGTGCTCACCGAGATCAAGGAGAGCGAAGGGCAGGTCATCACGTTCCTGGACGAGCTGCACACCATCGTGGGTGCCGGCGCCGCCGAGGGCGCGATGGACGCGGGCAACATGCTGAAGCCGATGCTCGCCCGCGGCGAACTGCGGATGGTCGGCGCCACGACGCTGGACGAATACCGCAAGCACGTTGAGAAGGACCCGGCCCTGGAACGCCGGTTCCAGCCGGTCCTGGTGGGCGAGCCGTCCGTCGAGGACTCGATCGGCATCCTGCGCGGCCTCAAGGAGCGGTACGAGGTGCACCACGGGGTGCGCATCACCGACTCCGCGCTCGTCGCCGCCGCGACGCTGTCCGACCGCTACATTCCTGCCCGGTTCCTGCCCGACAAGGCGATCGACCTGGTCGACGAGGCCGCGTCCCGGCTCCGGATGGAGATCGACTCCCGGCCCGTCGAGGTGGACGAGGTCGAGCGGGTGGTGCGCCGGCTGGAGATCGAGGAGATGGCTCTCGGCAACGAGGACGACGAGGCGTCCCGCGAGCGGCTGGAGCGGCTGCGTCGCGACCTCGCCGACCGCCGCGAGGAGCTCGCCGGCCTCACCGGCCGCTGGCAGCGCGAGAAGGACGCCATTACCGCGATCCAGCGCACCAAGGAGGAGCTCGAGCACCTGCGTGGCGAGGCCGAGCGCGCCGAGCGTGACGGTGACCTGGGCCGCGCCGCCGAGCTGCGCTACGGCCGGGTGCCGGCCGTCGAGCGGCAGCTGACCGAGGTGATGGCGGCGCTCGACGCGCTGCAGCGTGAAGGCGCGATGCTCAAGGAGGAGGTCGGCGCCGACGACGTCGCCGACGTGGTCGCGCAGTGGACCGGCATCCCCGCCGGCCGCCTGCTGGAGGGCGAGACCGCCAAGCTGCTGCGGATGGAGGAGGTGCTCACCTCCCGCGTCGTCGGCCAGGAGGAGGCGGTGCGTGCCGTCTCCGACGCGGTGCGCCGGGCACGGGCCGGCATCGCCGACCCCGACCGTCCGACCGGCTCTTTCCTGTTCCTCGGCCCCACCGGAGTCGGCAAGACCGAGCTGGCGAAGGCGCTGGCGGAGTTCTTGTTCGACGACGAGCGGGCGATGACCCGCATCGACATGAGCGAGTACGGCGAGAAGCACTCCGTCGCCCGGCTGGTGGGTGCCCCGCCTGGCTACGTCGGCTACGACGAAGGCGGTCAGCTGACCGAGGCGGTGCGCCGCCGCCCGTACACGGTGGTGCTGCTGGACGAGGTGGAGAAGGCGCACCCGGACGTCTTCGACGTGCTGCTGCAGGTCTTCGACGACGGCCGGCTCACCGACGGCCAGGGCCGGACGGTGGACTTCCGCAACACCATTTTGATCCTCACGTCCAACCTGGGGTCGAGCTTCATCAACGACCCGACGATGGC